>NZ_JCAMOT010000015.1:0-174183 GCF_059512425.1 Bradyrhizobium sp. Leo78 | reverse complement strand
AGCGAGCGACGGCGGCTCCGAGGGGATGGCTTGGCCGGACCCCATGATCAATTTTGCTGAACTTGACGCACAGAACTGCACCGACCGTGAATGGTGGGCACGCTTCGCTTTGCCCACCCTACGGCCGGCGCAAGTTGATACGCCTTCCCCTAATATCGCCAGAGATTCACGGGCGCGAGCGATGGGCAGTGCAGGGATCAACGGATGGGCGCGAGCGCATCAAGTTGGCGCTGAGCTTCGGGTTCGCCCCATTCTTTCGCTTTTTGATACCAGTTGCGGGCCTGCGCGAGGTCCGCGAGCGGGCCACTGGCGCCCAATTGCTTGAGCACGATCGGGTCGTAAGTCCGGGCAAGGAGCAGCGCGGCGCGCGCGTCTCGTGCTTCGGCGGCGCGCAGCAGCAGTAGCCTCGCCGCCGCGATGTCGCCGCTGGCGAGCAAATCCTGTCCGCGCTTGACGACAACGGAAATTTCCTTCGGATCCAGATTGCGCACGGTGTCCATCTGCGGCGGCGGGGAAGCGGCCGCAGGCCGAGCCGGCACCGCAGCCACGGCAGCCGCCGGTGGCCGCGCCGCAACGCTGGCAGCGGCTTTCCAGGAAAGCCGGATCGAACCACCCACGAGCGCGGCACCGTCGCCGTCACGCAATTCTACCGTCACCAGCATCTGGCCGACGAAGCCGTCCGGCGGAATGACCGACACGGCGGAAATCTCCGACGCGGACACGCGCCACTCGTTGGCGGCGACGCGCTTGCCAGCCGTCAGCCGCGCGCCGGCTGGCAATCCGTTGATGGCAATGACGGCACCAGGAGGGGGAGCACCCACGCGCAGCCCGAGCGGCAGCGCGTCGTCGGCGAGCCCGCTGCTGTCCTCGACGGCGAGGGTCGCAGCCCGCTTGCGTTGCGGCGCCGGAAACAGCGAGGTCTTAAGCGACTGCCAGGAAGACGAGATAGATGCGATGGCGTTCGACTGAACCCCAGGACTTTGCGACGCCGGAATCGCCATGACGACGATCATCGCGATGGCTGCCGCAACCGCTGCCGCGATCGCGAACCTCGCTCCCACGCGGAGCAGCGCACGCCTTCCCGAATTGCGGAGAACGGATGGCGCCTCCATGGGCTCCATCGCTTCCTGCATGGCTTGGGCGACGGCCTTGGTGAACATTTCCGAATGGTCGCGACGTCGAGGCTTGCGCAGCGATTGCAAGGGCGGATCGTCGACAGTCAACGATGGAGGCTCCGCGGACCGTCTGAGCGGCGCCGCCGGCTGCCCGCCTATCGCCCGCTCCCACGGCTCGCGCGGGGCGTAGTAGGTCGGATCGTTCGGATCAACGTAGCCTTCGTCCCTGCCGCCATTCATACTGAACGCTCGCCCTGAGGCGGCTGCCCACCAGCCCCGCTGATGTACGCCGGCTACGCTGTTCGCGATCCTTACAGCCCATGAGGATGCAACCGCGCACCTCCGGTCTGCCTGCGGCGACCGTGAGCTTAGGTCCTCTTGCAACGCTTCCGGCTGACGCCCGCCGTTATCTTTTTTGACTGCCGTTGGCCGATGTCCTTCGCCAGGACGGTCCCTTTGCTTCAGCGGTTCCGACAACCTAGAGTGGAGCCTTTAGCCCAAAGTTCCGCCGAGTCAATCGACAACTAGAGATCGGTTTGATTGAATGGTTAATCGGTGAGGTTGCCAAATTTTCCCGTACCTTGTCCCATATCGCCGCAAACCTTGAAATTGCCGGGCCGCCGTGGTCTCAAGCTGAGAGTTTTCAATCGGCCCCTTGCAGTGGGCCAAGCCACAACACGGCAGTTCTCACCGATGGCCCGCAGGTTTTCTGTTCCCTATCAGTCGGAGCCGGTGTCCAGCCTCGCCACCTGGGCACGCAACCTCGCGATCTTCTCCGCCGTCGCGGTGATCGTCTCGATCCTCATCGTCCGCTTCGGCATCCTGGAGATGAAGCCGGCGCTGGCGACCTTCTTCGGTGCGCTGGCCTGTGCCGGACTTTCGATCCTGCTTGGCTTCGCCGCCTTCGCCGCGATCTGGCAGAATGGTTCGCGCGGCATGGGCCGCATCCTTCTGGCCTTCCTGATCAACGCGC
This sequence comes from Bradyrhizobium sp. Leo78, assembly GCF_059512425.1. NCBI lineage: Bacteria > Pseudomonadati > Pseudomonadota > Alphaproteobacteria > Hyphomicrobiales > Nitrobacteraceae > Bradyrhizobium > Bradyrhizobium sp. Leo78. The sequence continues at coordinate 172,095 of NZ_JCAMOT010000015.1, read as the reverse complement.
TGGTGCTCGCCTATCCCGCCTATCTCGCCGTGCAATATCGCCGGCTGCCGCCGATCCACGACATCACCACCGACCCGATCGATCCGCCGCGGTTCGAGGCGCTGTCGCGCCTGCGCACCAGCGACGACACCAATTCGGCCGTCTATGCCGGGCTCTACTCAGCCGATCAGCAGCGCCGCGCCTATCCCGATATCGAGACCGTCGAGCTCGAGGTGCCGGTGGACCGCGCTTACGCGGTGACGCTGCAACTGGTGAACCGGCGCAAATGGCTCGTGATCGATGAGCGTCCGCCGACGCCACCGCGCCGCATCGGCCGTATCGAGGCGGTGGCGCGCACGCCGATCATGGGCTTCCGCGAGGATGTCGCGATCCGCATCATGCCCGACGGCGAGGATTCGCGGGTCGATATCCGCTCGGCCTCGCGCTATTTCGAGGCTGACCTCGGCAGCAATGCCGCGCGCGTGTCGAAGCTGATCGAGGACATCAACACCGCCGTCGACAACGCGAAAGCCGCGCCGAAGAAGGCGCCGGCGCCGCCGAAGGTGCAGGCAAAGACGGTGAAGAAGTGAGGCGGCGGGTGGGACACCGGTAACGAGCAGGCAGCTCGTCGCGAAGCGCGGTTGACCTTGGCAATCAATTGGAAAACGTCGTTGGCTGCTATATGGTCATCAACCGCAAGCAGGAGACGTTCTTCGTGCTGCTGGAGCAGACCCCTTCGGAGCGCGAGCGCATCCAGCGGCCCCCCTTGAGCTGCCCGTCTATGAAGCAACGGCAAACCAAAAACACCACACTGCGCTGCCTTGCCGCGGCAGCGTTCGCGATTTGCCTGGTCATCGGCCTGGCGTTCGAGCTGCGCGCCGAATCCGAAACGCCGGCTGTAGCAACTCTTTCACCCGCGGCCCTGAAGCAGCTTGACGACACCATTCGCAATGAGATCACGAGCGGCAAGATTCCTGGCGGCATCCTGCTGATCCAACAACATGGCAAGCCAGTCCATTTCGAATGCTTCGGCGTGCGGGACCCCGACACGGGGCTGCCGATGACGCCGGACACGATCTTCCAGATCTATTCGATGTCGAAGGCCGTTACGTCGGTTGCGGCGATGATGCTGGTCGACGAAGGCAAGCTGGCTCTCGACGACCCAGTATCGAAATACATTCATTCCTTTGCAGACGCCAAAGTCGGCGTCGATATGTCCGACGAAGCAGGAAAGTATCCGCTCAAGCTCGAGCCGTTGAAGCGCCCGATTACGATCAGGGATCTATTGCGGCACACCTCAGGTATCACCTACGGCTTCTACGGCGAGACCCAGGTGCAGAAACTCTATGCGAATCCTCTATTGTATGCTGGGGATTTCAACAACGCCGACTTCGCCGATCGGATCGCAGTACTGCCGCTTGCCGATCAGCCCGCAACGCGTTGGAATTACAGTCATTCGACCGACGTGCTCGGCCGTGTCATCGAGGTGGCCTCGGGGCAGACGCTGTACCAATTCGAAAAGCAGCGGTTGTTCGATCCGCTCGGCATGTCCGACACTGCGTATTATGTCACGGATAAAGCGAAGTGGCCGCTGATCGCCAGGGGATTTCCTGTCGATCGCTCGCGAGTCGCCGGAATCACCGATCCTACATTGCCGAGGCGCTGGGAGTCCGGTGGAGCGGGCTTGGCCTCGACCACAGGGGACTACGCCCGCTTCCTGCAAATGCTGCTGAATGGAGGTGAGCTCGACGGCAAGCGGTACCTCAAGCGTGAGACAGTCGCACTGATGACGTCGGATCAGATTGGGCCGGAGACCGGGATCATTCATGATCCCTTCTATTTTCCAGGCCCCACCAGTGGCTTCGGTCTTGGCTTCGCCGTGCGCACCTCGCCACCTCCGAATACGAACTGGCCACTTGGTGAATACCGTTGGGACGGCGCCGGCGGCAGTTTCTATTTCGTCGACCCCGTGGACGACATGTTGGGAGTCTTCATGGTGATGTCACCCACACAGGGCGGACGAATCCAACTGAACTTGAAGTCGATGATCTACGAGGCGATGGGAAGGGGCCTGCGCAAGTAACCGACCGCAAACCCGTTTTATTTCGCATTTCTCGGATCTTTCGCGCCTACGCCAGGCCAGCGCCTGGCAAGATCGATTGTCCGTATTGGCCCTTCTCGGACCTACACGCCCTGATGCAAGAACGCGCCCGGCAGAACCGGGCGCGTTTTTGCTCGGAAAAGGCGAGAACCTTACTCAGTCGAGTATTTGAACTCCGGCATCGCCTTCAGCTCTTCCTTACTCGCGTTGTAGACCGCGTGATCTGGGTACCAGGGGTTCGGCTTGGAGCTCGAGGTCGAGCTCGTCGCGGCGCCCGTGGTCGTCGACGAGCCGGTGCTGCCCGACGGCTTTGCGCCGGTGCTCGATGCGCTAGCAGAGGCAACCGGCTCGCTGACGAACTTCACCTTCTCAAAAGGCACGGCGACCAGATGCTCGCCGACGCCGAGGAAGCCGCCGACGCCGATCACGACCGCTTTGATGTTGCCGCTCTTGTCCATCAACATGTCGTTGATCGACCCGATGCTCTCGTTGCTGTCGTTATAGACGTTCAGGCCGGACATTTTCGACGCGCGCCAGGTGCCGTGGAACGACGATGGCGCGGTGGTCGACGTGGTGGCCGCCGCATTCGGGCGGTCTCCGGTCGCCTGGTTCGGCTGCTGCGCAAACGCGACGCCCGCGAGCAAGGCCGAAGCCGCGAGACCAGTGATGGCATACTTCGCTAACATTGTCGGATCCTCCAGTTCGAAAATCGATGCTGAGAGAACCCGTCACGTCAGCAAGCGTTCCGCATCAAGTAACACGGAACTTGCGACGCCCGACAAAGCGGAGCGCAAAGTCGAAAGTTCGGAGTTAAGCGATGAGCATGCGCTTTCAGAAACCGCCCCAATAGGGCGGTATACCGTAGTAGCGACGCAGTTCGGCTTCCTGCGACCGATCGCCCCAATCGAAATCCTTGTCGGCGCGAAACGACGGCGCGCGTTTCAACTCTTCATCTGATATGTCGAGCTCATAGGCCTCGAAGCGAGTGTTGTAGCGCAACCGCACCCAGGGCAAGGGAATCAGATTGGTTCCGAGGCCGAAGAATCCGCCGAAGCTGAGTACGGCATAAGACACTTGACCGGTGACCTTGTCGATCATCAGCCGTTCGATGTGGCCGATCATCTCGCCGTTCGGCCGCCGCACCGCGGTGCCCTCGACACGGTCGCTGGCAATGAGCCGATGCGGTTTGGTGCTGGCGTCGGCTGCCATCTGGCCCTCCCCGCAAATGATCGAGAAAGACAACGTCACATTCGACGACTGGTTCCTACGCCATCGACGAGACATCCACCCTTCCCTTTTGTAGCCCGGGTGGAGCGAAGCGAAACCCGGGACACCTGCGTCAACGTTGACGAGCGGCCCCGGGTTACACTTGCGCTCCACCCGGGCTACGCGCTGTTCGTAGGGAAGGAGCCGTGCCTTTAGCTCTGGTAGTCGACCAGCAGCGCGGAGAACGAACTGCCGTTAGCCGATGTGCTCGCGCTGCCGGCCGAATTGTACGAACTCGACGCCGACGCCGACAGCGACTCCTGCAGCGACTGCAGGAACTGCTGCAGGATGTCGCTGACGGAATTGCTCGTGGCGCCAGCTTCATCGGTCGAGGTTGAACCATCCGACGGCGGTGGCCCACCGGCGCCGCCATGGGGGCCATGGCTACCACCCGGGCCCTGCGCGAAGGCGGCCTTGAACACGCCCTGCAATTCGGTCGCCTGATCGCTGGTCAGTTTGCCGCTCGAGACTTCCTGGTTGATGAGATCAACCAGCTTGGACTTCATCTCGTCCGGCGACGGCCGCGTGCCGCTGGTCTGATCGCCGGTGCGGCTCGCCTGCATCGAGGCATCGATATCCGTCAGCGCCGACGACAGCGTGTCCTGATCCGACGAGCTGATGGCACCGGAATTGATTTCAGACTGCAGTTCATCCTGCAGCCGCTGCAAAGGCGACTGATAGGTGCTGCCGGAGGCAGCCGAGATCGCGGTCATGGAATGCTCCAAATGATTCTGATAGGTACGCGTGAAACTCGCCGCGACGGTAGGGTTAACGGTCTTAACAGTGCCTTTTGGCCTGTTGCCCGCTGTTACCGCGCAGCCGTCAGAAACATTTGGAAACAAGAATCTTCGCCGCCTACCCCGAATCATCGACAAAAAGGTCAGCATGGCCCAGCCGCAGCCGAACATCCTTGTCGTCGAGGACGACCGCGAGACGCGCAGCCTGATCGCGAAATATCTGCGTAACAACGCCTGCAACGTCACCACCGCCGGCGACGGTCGCGAGATGGTCCGCGCGATGACCGATCACCGCGTCGATCTTCTGATCCTCGACGTCATGCTGCCGGGCGAGGATGGCCTCAGCCTGTGCCGCAAGGTGCGCGCGACCTCGCAGACGCCGATCATCATGCTGACCGCGCGCGGCGAGGACGTCGACCGCATCCTCGGCCTGGAGATGGGCGCCGACGATTATCTGCCGAAGCCGTTCAATCCGCGCGAGCTGTTGGCGCGGATCAACGCAGTGCTGCGGCGGCAGGCGGCGGCGCGCAACGCCAGCGCCATCGAAGGCGCGACCGTGCTGACGTTCCAGGGCTGGCGCATCGATTTCCGCCTGCGCGAGTTGCGCAACCCCGAAGGCGCCAAGGTCGCCATGACCAGCGCCGAGTTCGACCTGCTCAGGACATTGTGCGAGCGGCCCGGCCGCGTGCTGTCGCGCGACAGCCTGCTCGACCTCACGGGCGCGCGCGACGCGGGCTCGTTGGAGCGCTCGATCGACGTCCTGGTCAGCCGCATCCGCCGCAAGATCGAGCCCGGTCCGCAGGAAGCCACCATCATCAAGACGGTGCGCGCCGGCGGCTACATGTTCACGCCAAGAGTGGAAGCAGCAACAGTCGAAGCGGTGACCGCGGCGGGCAATTGACGATGAAGCTCTCCGGCTTCCTCAATCTCAGGGGCATCAGTGGGCAGATCGCGGCGCTGGTGGTCGCCTCGATCATCGCCATCCACGTCATCATCGCCACGATCTTCCTCATCTCACGGCCGGACCAGTCGGAGCCGCTTGGCGACCGCGGACATGCCCAGCTCGCCAGCGCAATCCAACTTCTCGGCGCCGCCGCAGCGTCGGAACGGCCGCGGCTGTCCGCCGACATCAACAACGCCTTTCCGCAGCTCGGCGTCGAAAGCCTGCCGCCCGGCACCACGCCTGCTGCCGGCGAACTGAATGAGCGCGAATTGCACCTGCTCTACCGCCGGCTCGGCGGCACCTATCGGCTGTTTCCGCTGGCAGGCGACGGCTCACGGATCGGCGTCGTGCTGCCCGACGGCGCGATGATCTCGGCAAGATTGCTTGCGGATCGGCACCGGCCGCCAGTCCTCGGCGGTCCGTGGATGATGACGCTGCTGTTCATAGTTATCAGCGTCGCGCTGCTCGGGCTGTGGGCGGCACGCGCATTGACCGCGCCACTGTCCTCCTTCGCGCGCGCCGCCGAAAACTTCAGCCTCGACGGCGCCGCCCCGCCGCTGCCCGAACGTGGACCGGAAGAGATCCGTTCGGTCGCGAAAGCATTGAACCGCATGCGCGAGCGCATCACCAGCCTGATCGAGGACCGCACCAAGATGCTGGCCGCGATCAGCCACGATTTGCGCACGCCGATCACGCGGATGCGGCTGCGCTCGGAATTCATCGAGGACGAGACCCATCGCAATCGCATGCTTGCCGATCTCGACCAGATGCGCGCAATGTTGGAACAGGTGCTGTCGTTCCTGCGCAACGACCGCAGGCTGGAATCGATGACGCTGACCGATATCGCCAGCACGCTACAGCTCGTCACCGACCAGTTTTCCGATATGGGCCACAAGGTGGGCTACGACGGCCCCGCACACGCGATGGCAACCGTGCGACCGGACGACCTGCACCGCAGCGTCGCCAACCTCGTCGAGAACGCGGTGCGCTTCGGCGCCGAAGCGACGATCCGGCTCCGCACCGCGCCTGATAGCATCACAATCGAAGTCGAGGACGATGGCCCCGGCATTTCGGATGCGCGCAAGCGCGATGTGCTGGAGCCGTTCGTGCGCGGCGACGATGCGCGCAACATGGACGAGTCCGGAGGCTTCGGCCTCGGGCTTTCCATCACCAACGCGATCGTGCTCGCGCATGGCGGGACATTGTCGCTGCACGACAAGCAGCCGCACGGCCTACTCGCGCGGATCGAGTTGCCGGTGCGCGCCGAGAGCCGACGCTCAGCCGCCTGACGTTAGGCCGCGAGCGGCGCGTGTTCGCTGCCGTGCTCCGGATAGATCGCAATGGCCTCGAAGCGGTAATCGCAGGCGCGGCAATGCCAGAGATAGAATATCCGGCCACCATCCTGCTCGACCCAGTCCGGCTTCGCGATCGGCTTGCCGCATTGTGCGCAAGGATTTCCACGCGGCAGATCAGCGGAATCAAAGTGGGTCATGATGCGTCTCCCGTTATCGACTTTTCTTGGTCGGTTTTCTTGATTGGCGTTTCTTGATTTATCGGCAGAACGCACTGAACCCCGCGCCTGCCATGCAAAATCCTAACGCGGCTTTGAGTCATTTGCGCGACAAGAAGCTTGCGGCCGTGCAGCAAATCGTCGTCTAAGACTTTACTAAAGTCCGTCTCATAACGCCCCGCTTTCGCCACATATCTGCCCGGCGGCCGCAACAATTCAGTTGCGTAAGTGGAACAGACCATTCCGTCGCCGAGATCTCGCCCGATGAAACTCCCTTTCGCCCTCACCTTGCTTGCGGCTGTTGCCGCAGTGCTTCTGGGCTCGCCTGCGCGGGCGCAGCAGCGCTCGCAATATGAGGCGCTGGTCGCCGCCCATGCCCAGGCCAATCTGGTGCCTGATACGTTGGTGCACCGCGTGATCGTGCGCGAGAGCAAGTATCAGCCGAACCTGGTCGGACGCGGCGGCGCGATCGGGCTGATGCAGATCAAGCTCGCGACCGCCCGCGGCCTTGGCTACAAAGGCGATGCGGCGGGCCTGCGCGATCCCGAAACCAACCTCACCTATGGCATCAAATATCTCGCCGGCGCCTATCGCGCCGCCGGCGGCAACCACGACCGCGCCGTGCGCTACTACGCCGCCGGGTATTATTACGCCGCCAAGCAGCAGCGGCTGCAGCACCTGAAGGAATCCAAGAGAGAATCCCGCCCGACGCTTGCCGCCGCAGCGCAAAAGGAGCAGACCGAGGCCGAGGCGCCGGAAAGCGCGGCCGACGCCGACGCACAGCAGGTCCCCGGCAACTGAGGGGCACGGCCGCGAAGCGCGGCGTTGACAGGTCGGCGTATCCGCTTACATTAGGGGCGTTCCGAGGGGTGCTCCGAGGAGGAGCTGAGATACCGCACGCTTGGCGTTGGCCATTCCGGCCGATATCCGGGACCGCGGTGACCCTTTGAACCTGATCCGGGTCATACCGGCGAAGGGACAGGGATGTACCAGAGCAAGTCTTCGCGGGGGGATTCCCCCGTATCTATCATCGGCGCAGGCATCGCAGGCGCATGGCAAGCGTTATTGTTCGCGCAGGCCGGTCACGCCGTCACTCTGCACGAGCGCAGTGACGCCGCGATGACGGAATCCACAAGCCATTGGGCCGGCGGCATGCTGGCGCCCTATTGCGAGGCCGAGGTCGCCGAACCCATCATCAGCCGGCTCGGCCTGCGCTCGCTCGATATCTGGCGGCGCGAATTGCCGGATACGCCGTTCAACGGCTCGCTGGTGGTGGCGCATGCGCGCGAGCGCAACGATTTCGAGCGCTTTGCCCGGATGACCGAAGGCCACGAGCGGCTCGATGCGTCAGGCGTCGCGCAGCTCGAGCCCTCGCTCGACGGCCGTTTCCGCGACGCGCTGTTCTTCCCGGCCGAGGGCCATGTCGAGCCGCGCCGCGTGCTGCCCAGGCTGCATGAGCGCATCCTCGCCGCCGGCGGCATCATCAAGTTCAACAGCGACATCAGCGCGGAGGATCTCGAGGGCATCGTGATCGATTGCCGCGGCCTGTCGGCGCGCGACGGAGAGCCTGAGCTGCGCGGCGTCAAGGGCGAGATGATCCTGATCGAGACCGCCGAGGTGGAGCTGTCGCGTCCGGTGCGGCTGATCCATCCGCGCTGGCCGCTTTACGTGATTCCGCGCGAGGATCATCTGTTCATGCTGGGCGCGACCTCGATCGAGGCCGAGGACACCGGCGTCAGCGTCCGCTCGGCGCTGGAGCTTCTGGGCGCGGCCTATGCGGTGCACCCGGCCTTCGCCGAGGCGCGCATCCTCGAATTCGGCTCCGGCCTGCGCCCGGCCTTTCCCGACAATCTGCCGCGGATCACGATCGACCGGACGAAGATCTCGGTGAACGGCCTTTACCGCCACGGCTTCCTGTTGGCGCCGGCGCTGGCGGAACTGACGCTCGCCTATGTCGAGCGCGGCCAGATCGACAATGAGGTGATGCGATGCGCGTGATCGTCAACGGCGAGCCGCGGGAGATCACTTCGGCGAGCATCGACGCGCTGCTCGCCGAGCTCGACTACGAAGGCACCCATTTCGCGATCGCGCTGAATTACGACGTGCTGCCGAAAAGCCGCTGGGCCGAGACCGCGCTGAAAGCCGGCGACGAGATCGAAATCATCACGCCCCGGCAGGGAGGGTGATGGTGTTGGAAACGCAGCTACGTGCCGCACTTCACCTCGCCCCGCTTACGGGGAGAGGTCGGATCGCATCGCAAGATGCGATCCGGGTGAGGGGGACTCTCCGCGAGTCTCACTTCCACCGTTTTTGCGGAGGTAGCCCCTCACCCCACCCCTCTCCCCGCGAAGGACGGCGAGAGGGAGTTAACCGAGATCGAGGAGACGCATGGTGCTGAACTTCTACGGCAAGACCTTCGCCTCACGCCTCTTGATCGGCACGGCGCTCTACCCCTCGCCCGCGATCATGCAAGGCGCGATCCGTGCGTCCGGCGCCAACATCGTCACCGTGTCGCTGCGGCGCGAAGCCGCCGGCGGTAAAACCGGAGATGCGTTCTGGTCGCTGATCCGCGAACTTGATGTGACGGTTCTGCCGAACACCGCCGGCTGCCGCAGCGCGCGCGAGGCGGTGACCACGGCCAAGCTCGCGCGCGAATTGTTCGGAACGAGCTGGATCAAGCTGGAAGTGATCGCCGACAACGACACGCTTCAGCCTGACGTCGTCGGCCTGGTCGAAGCAGCCTCGATCCTGATCAAGGATGGTTTCGAGGTGTTCCCCTATTGCACCGAAGATCTTTCGGTGGCGATGCGGCTGGTCGATGCCGGCTGCAAGGTGGTGATGCCCTGGGCCGCGCCGATCGGCAGCGCCAGGGGGATCACCAACCGCGATGCGCTAAAACTGCTGCGCGACCGCCTGCCCGACATCACGCTGGTAGTCGACGCCGGCATCGGCGCGCCCTCGCATGCGGCCCACGCCCTCGAGCTCGGCTATGACGCGGTGCTGCTCAACACAGCGGTCGCGAAGGCCGCCGATCCCGTCGCGATGGCGAATGCATTCCGCCTCGGCATCGAGGCCGGCCGCGCCGCCTATGAGGCCGGGCTGATGGACGCGCGCGATTTCGCCTCCCCCTCCACTCCTGTCATCGGGACTCCGTTCTGGCATGCCGTATCCTGATCCATTTTACCCGGTCGTCGACAGCGTCGCCTGGGTCGAGCGGCTGACGAAACTCGGCGTCGGCACGATCCAGCTCCGCGCCAAGGATTTGAACGATGCCGAAGCGCTGCAGATCGTCACCGATGCGCTCGCGGTGACCAAGGGCACACCGACAAAGCTGGTCGTCAACGACTATTGGCGCGCGGCGATCGTCGCCGGCGCCGAGCATCTGCATCTCGGCCAGGAAGATCTCGAGGGCGCCGATCTCGCCGAGATCCGCAACGCCAGGCTGACGCTCGGCATCTCCACCCATGACGACGAGGAGCTGGCGACCGCGCTGAAAGCCGAGCCTGATTATATCGCGCTCGGCCCGATCTTCCCGACCACGCTGAAATCGATGCGCTTCGCCCCGCAGGGGATTCCGAAGATCACCGAATGGAAGAAGCGCATCGGTGACATCCCGCTGGTTGCGATCGGCGGCATCAAGTTCGAGCAGGCCGCGGAGATCTTCGCCGCCGGCGCCGACTCGATTGCTGTCGTCTCCGACATCACCCAGAACGCCGACCCCGATGCGCGGGTCAGACAATGGCTTGGCAAAAGCGCAAAGGCCGCGTGATGCAAAGCCTCACCCACCGTCATTGCGAGCGAAGCGAAGCAATCCATTGCCACCCGGATTTGCGGCGCCAATGGATTGCTTCGTCGCTATCGCTCCTCGCAATGACGGAATAACAACGCTCTCGAAGGAGGAACTCCATGAACATCCGTTCCAACCCCGACACCACCATTCCCGCCGTCACCACGGGGCCACTACCGTCCTCGCGCAAGATTTTCTCGACCCCCGACACGGCGCCTGATGTGCGGGTGCCGCTGCGCGAGATCATCCTGAGCGAAGGCGCCGGCGAGCCCAATCTTCCTGTCTATGACACCTCGGGCCCGTACACCGATCCGTCCATCGTGATCGACGTCAATGCCGGCCTGCCGCGCAACCGTCTCGCCTGGGTCAAGGAACGCGGCGGCGTCGAGGAATATGAGGGGCGCACGATCAAGCCGGAAGACAACGGCAACCTCTCCACCGACAAGGCGGCGCGCGCCTTCACCGCGCACTACCAGCCGCTGCGCGGCCTTGACGGCCACAAGATCACCCAGCTCGAATTCGCCCGCGCCGGCATCATCACCAAGGAGATGATCTACGTCGCCGAGCGCGAAAACCTCGGCCGCAAGCAACAGCTCGAGCGCGCGGAAGCCGCGCTCGCCGACGGCGAAAGCTTCGGCGCCTCGGTGCCAGCCTTCATCACGCCGGAATTCGTACGCTCAGAGATCGCGCGCGGCCGCGCCATCATTCCGAGCAACATCAACCATGCCGAGCTCGAGCCGATGATCATCGGCCGCAACTTCCTGACCAAGATCAACGCCAATATCGGCAACTCCGCCGTGACGTCGTCGGTCGAGGAAGAAGTCGAGAAGATGGTGTGGGCGATCCGCTGGGGCGCCGACACCGTGATGGACCTCTCGACGGGGCGCAACATCCACACCACCCGCGAATGGATTTTGCGCAACTCGCCGGTGCCGATCGGCACCGTGCCGATCTACCAGGCGCTGGAGAAGTGCAACGGCGATCCGGTCCAGCTGACCTGGGAACTCTACAAGGACACGCTGATCGAGCAGTGCGAACAGGGCGTCGACTATTTCACCATCCACGCCGGCGTGCGCCTGCCCTACATCCATCTCACCGCCAACCGCGTCACCGGCATCGTGTCGCGCGGCGGCTCGATCATGGCGAAGTGGTGCCTGGCGCATCACAAGGAGAGCTTCCTCTACACCCATTTCGACGAGATCTGCGACCTCATGCGCAAGTATGACGTCTCTTTCTCGCTCGGCGACGGCCTGCGTCCCGGCTCGATCGCCGATGCCAACGACCGCGCGCAGTTCGCCGAACTGGAGACGCTGGGCGAACTGACAAAAATCGCGTGGGACAAGGGCTGCCAGGTCATGATCGAAGGCCCCGGCCACGTGCCGATGCACAAGATCAAGATCAACATGGACAAGCAGCTCAAGGAATGCGGCGAAGCCCCGTTCTACACGCTTGGCCCGCTGACGACAGACATCGCGCCGGGCTACGACCACATCACCTCAGGCATCGGCGCCGCCATGATCGGCTGGTTCGGCTGCGCCATGCTCTGCTACGTCACGCCGAAGGAGCATCTCGGCCTGCCCGACCGCAACGACGTCAAGACCGGCGTCATTACCTACAAGATCGCCGCCCATGCCGCCGACCTCGCCAAGGGTCACCCCGCCGCCCAGCTCCGCGACGACGCGCTGTCGCGCGCGAGATTCGACTTCCGCTGGACCGACCAGTTCAACCTCGGCCTCGACCCCGAGACCGCGAAGAACTTCCACGACGAGACCCTGCCGAAGGAAGCCCACAAGGTCGCCCATTTCTGCTCGATGTGCGGCCCAAAGTTCTGCTCGATGAAGATCACCCAGGACGTCCGGGATTACGCCGCGACGCTGAACGATCCGGCGAGCGTCGGGATGTCGATGCAGGGGACTATCGAAGACGGCATGGCCGCGATGAGTGCCAAGTTCAAGGAGATGGGCGGGGATGTGTATCTTGACGCGGAGAAGGTGAAGGAGAGCAATCAGGCGCTCTGACAGTAACCGATGCGCAAGGGTTTGACCCGCGGACTATTGCCTCTGTTCGTCACTGTTTGGCTTCCCGTCAGCGTAACCGTTTCATGGGCGCAGGGACTGCCACACGTGGCGAGCAGCGGGCTCACTGCACCTAGCGAGGTCATTCTTTATATCCATTCGGATTTGAAGAGCGTCGATTTCGTTCAGCCGCTGGTTTGCGCTCTCCAACGAGTGCTATCTGCACCCGTTTCAACGCAAACATTGGACCTTCAACTCGGCCCTGAATTGCTCGCAACCCCGACCCAGTTCGACGTGGACAAGGTTGGAGATCAGTTCATCCGGGCAACTGCTACGGATGGGGCACCGCGGTCATTCAAATACTTGCTCGTTCCGTTCGATCTCAAGGCATCCCCTTGGCGCTATGTTTTCTCGACGAGTTTCGGCAATGAGACTACTCCTTATCACGTCGGCGTGGTTTCAACGGCTCGGCTCGACGTCGCGGACCCAAAGCAGCAGCACCGCGGAGGTGCCGAGATCACCGCGAGGCGCGCATACAAGCTAATCCTCAAGTCAATTGCACGGGTCGCTGGCCTACGAAGCCCCGATGCCTGTATTCTTTCATTTCCGAGAAGCCTCGAAGAGTTGAATCGTAAGTCATCAGAGTTTTGTTCTGATGACCGCGCCGTGTTAGTTGCCGCCCACATCCTTCAACCTGTGGAAGGACAAGGACAAACCGATTGCTCGGTCATTTCCCAGCAGCAGGGCGTCAACGACGTGCGCGTGGCCCGAGCGGCAGAATAGCCAAGCCGCATTCAAAGGTGAAGGCCGGCCCCCGAATCCAGGACCTAGTCTGAACATTCACAGCCGCGAGAACCGCCGGGCACTTGCCCGGTCGTTCTGTTGCAGCCGTGGCGCGCCCGAGAAATGTTCGAACCTGAAGGGGTCCCCTAACGACAAACTTTCGGATGCCGTTGCCAGCCATTTTGGTAGCTAGTCAGATTCTGCAGACATCCTAGAAACACGCGCAGGTCTCAATTGGCGGACATGGGGACAACGACATGCGATCGAATAGCGCCTTCCGCGCCAAGGCAAGAGCTGCATTTCGCCGTCGGATTGAGGATCGAGCCGAGAGCGGCGGCGCGCACCTCGCGAACAGAGCAGCCGGAACGCAACCTCGCCTCGACTGCGATGAGTCCAGGAAGTCATCTGCCGTTAACGATCTGCCGGACCACATCCGCAGGTTCTGCGAGCGATTTTTCTCCGACAACAGAAGCCTCCTCTAGTTCTTCTCACCATCGCAGACTGGCACCATCACGCTCCTTGATCTGGGCTGTGTCGTCGGTCGGACGATCTTTGCAGTTCTGCCCTGAGGAGCTGGCTGCCTGGATCGGGCGGGCACGTCCCGCATATTGAGAAGCCTATTCATCAACCTGCATTCGCGCGATCGGTTGGCTCATAGCGGCCACTGATCTATCCTGCATCCCATCTGTCCAACGACGAGGATGCATGCATGTCCATAAAGCACTTCCCTCCCCCGCCCGGCGTCAAGGCGCCGCCGCTCTCGTTCGGCGCCCGCGTCGGCGATCTCCTGTTCATCTCCGGCATCCCCGGCTTCGACGCCAATGGCGGGTTGCCTGACACCTTCGAGACACAGTTCGCCAACGTCGTCACCAACTTCAAGCGCGTGCTGGACGAGGCGGGCGCGACGGTGCGCGATCTCGCCAAGGTCAACGTGCTGCTGACGCGCGCCTCCGATGTCGCCGCGATGAACAAGCTCTATGCCGAGGCGTTCGGGCCGGCGCCCTACCCGGCGCGCACCACCTGCGTGGTGGTGGCGCTGCCCGATCCGAAGATGCTGATCGAGATCGAGGGCGTCGCACACCTTCGCGCTTCATGAGCGACGCGCCCGCTCCGCGCGAGCGGCTGCCCGACCAGCTTGCCGCCGATCTTCGCCTGGTCTTCGTCGGCACCGCCGCCAGCCAGCGGTCAGCCGACCTCGGCCATTACTACGCGCATCCCGGCAATCGCTTCTGGCGGACGCTGCATGAGGTCGGCATCACGCCGCGCCGCTTCGAGCCGCATGAATTTCCGGCGCTGCTCGAACTCGGCATCGGCTTCACCGACATGTGCAAGACGGGCGCGGGCATGGACCACCAGGCGCTCGCCTTCCCTATCGATGTGCCCGCGTTCCGGAACAAGATGCTGGCTTACCGGCCGAAGACCATCGCATTCACCAGCAAGAAGACTGCATCTCTGTTCTTCGGACGACCGACGCCGGCGATCGCGCTCGGTCGGCAAGCTGCGCTTCCGGATTTTCCGGATATCTTCGTGCTGGCGTCGCCATCGGGCGCGGCTTCGGGAAGCTGGTCGTTGCAGCCGTGGCAGGAACTGGCGGATTGGCTGCGGGCTGGCGAACGAGTGGAGGATCAACATACCGTCGCTCGAAGTCGCCGATGAACTGCTGTTGATGAAATCATTGCAGCCTCCCGATTTCGAGGGAGCAGGCTCTTGCCGTACCAATACCGCCACAAACGATCACAAAAGATCGGCGGCGCCTCGGCCAATCGCGGAGGCAGAAGAACAATTCGACAGGAGATACGTCATGCGTCGCGCTACCGCCCTCTGCCTCGCCACCTGCTCCGCTGTCGCGGCCTTCGCCGCCAGGCCCGCAGAGGCCGGCTATTACGTGATCCGCTGGGAGAACACTGGCATCTGCCAGATCTGGAACGAGGACCTGCAGCAGAAACCGATGCAGTGGCCCTCGACCTACCAGGTCGTCAGCAAGCCGGTCCCGACCTTCACCGCCGCGATGGCCGAGCAGCAACAGATGCGGACGCAGCGCCGCTGCACGTTGTGAGTTGTGGAATCGCAATACGCGTAGGGTGGGCGAAGGCGCGTCTATCGCGCCGTGCCCACCTTTCTTGCACCAACCGTGGATGGTGGGCACGCTTCGCTTTGCCCACCCTACGCGGGCACTTCGCACCTCAGGAGAAAGACTTCAACACCGGCTGATACTGCTTCAAGGCGGCGTCATGTCCGGTCTGCCAGGGGAAGTATCCCTCGCGATCTGGCCACACGATCTGCAGGCATGGAAACGGGCGCCGGCATTTGCGATAGAACCAAATCGCCGTTCCCAGATACGCGTCATACGCCTGCAGCGGCACCTCTGCGAATGCGACTTGGCGGTCCGTCAGGATATCATCGCAGATATCCCCGGCGGCGCAGCTCCGTCCTGCAGCCGCCCGGTCGCGAATATCATTGATGATCGAGGCAGAGTCGGAGGCCCGCAGGCCGAAGATCACCACCTCGGCGTGGCCATAGTTGAGGAACAGGCCAACCGAGAACGCATATTCCGGATTACCGTCCCGGATGCCCACGATATGGCATCCGTGCTTGCGAATATTGCGAATGATCGCCTTGTCCGCCTCGCCTTCGATGTCAGGCCATTTGAAGTCATCAAGCATCGGCATCTCTCGTTGAGAGGAGCTGTAAGGTGAAGGCGCGTCTATCGCGTCGTGCCACCATCAAAGACTCCGCTCGCAATGGTGGGCACACTGCGCTTTGCCTACGCTACATCGGACACGACCAGCGCGGTGCGCTGCGCGCCGGATTCTTCTCCAAGTCGGGGCGCGCTTTGCCCGCTACGGCACGTTGATCTGCTTCGCGTGTGCGGCACCGACAACCTCGATTCCCTTGGTGCCGAGCGTGTGCGTAATGTCCAGCGCAATCTCGTAGGGCGCCTTGGTGGGAAGCCCGATGCCGCTCTGGCATCCGATCACCTCAATGCCCCAATAAACCGGCTGCTTGATATAAATCAGGGGATACAAATCCACCTTCATCGTCACCCAGGGCTTGGTGCCCCTGACGATGAGAATGAATGTCTTCGGGACAATGCCGGGAACAACCTGCGCCTCATCAAAATCTATCAAGCGGCAAGATGACGAGCGAGGCAGGCCTTCAAATTCTTTCAATTGAGGCTCTTGCATGGGAAACTCCTCTTCGTACAAACAAACAATGATCAATTGAATGCAGCACCATAATACAATTTATAATTGTTAACAAGCTCCGTAACACGCGAGCCATTGCAGAAGCCGGACGAGCCTTGAAGGCGGAGGAACCGCAGGGTGAGTTAGCGCAGCGTAACCCACCATCTTTCTTCCCGCAGGCTCGGTGGGTTACGCTGCGCTAACCCACCCTACGAGAGCGCGGCGAAGTCCTTCATTCCTTGAACATCGTCTCGAAGAGCTGCTTTGCCCGATCACGTCCTTCCTGAGTGAACACGACGGACTTGGTCTTGCCCACGGGATCATGGATCATGCCTTTCTCGTGGAGCCGGCCGAGCACATCCCAATCGAAACCCTTCCATGCCCGATAGTCGTCGTGCAGGGTCAGATAGAGCAGCGCCAGCGCTGCATCGTCAATCTTGTCGGTGTTGAGCGACATCGTAAACCTCGTGGAGCCAAGCTGGTGTTGCTGTCGTGAACGGCTTCACTGACTGCAACGACTGCGACAAGATAACCCGACGGGCAAATCACCAAAAGCCTGTCCAGACTATCAGCGAAAAATATTCCGCTTTCGCCGTCGGGCAAATCAGTGATTTAACTCCGCGCATCTCACGGCGGATGAGGGGCGGCTCGCGATCGTCACGAACGTTGCGGTGAGATGCGGTGGACGTGAGGTGCGTGACTGACGAGCATACGCATCACGGACGGCGAAGTCGTGTGGTCCTGGCGCCCCGACGCTGGCGCTAAGCGCGCGAGCAGCAAGAGCTGCCGCGGGTGACGGTGGCAAGAAAGCCCGGTCACCGGGGAGAGCACGAAGGAAACCGTAACACCATCGCGCAGGGAAAGCCGGAATGCTTCGGTTGAACCTGTGGTCCTACCCCCGTGCTTTTTGTTGCACGGGACCCACGGGTGCAACCGGCACCCGGCTTTCCCTGCGCCCTCTGATTGATGAGAGGGTGACACGAGACGCAAAACTCGGGCGTAACGCGCCGCGAGAATGTGGACTCACATCTCCTCCGCTGTTTGAAATTTGAATCAGAACTCACAATGACAAAGGAGAGCGACGCGCTCCAATCCATCCCGCACCCTGAGGAGGTCGCGGAGCGACCGTCTCGAAGGGCGAGGCCACCGGCGGGGCCTCATCCTTCGAGACGCGGCGAAGACGCCGCTCCTCAGGATGAGGGGCAAACGGCTCTCCGCGCCTCGCTACTTCATCGTGATCGCGAGCCCGCTCAAATCGGCATTCGCCATCAATCCGACCTGGTGGCCGGCGAGTTCGAGCACGGCGCCCTTCTGGTTGGTGAGCACGATGGCGCGGGCGCCGCCGCCGATCGCAAGGCCGGCGCCGGCTGCGCCGTAAACACCGGCGACATCGGAGGGACGATTGATGTTGCTGACGCGGCCGCGCAGCACCGTCTTCGAGCCGCCGAACACCAGGCCGTAGTCGAGGCCGCCGACCGAGAGCGGATATCTGCGTCCATGAAAATTCAGCACGCCGCCACCGCCGGAGCCGCCGATGATCCAGCCCGCCTTGTAGATCGTGAGCGAGACAGTGCCGCTGTCGGCATGGGCAGCCGAGGAGAGAATGGCGCCGGCGAAAGCGGACAGCGCGAGGAGCGCGGCGCGAAAGGCGGATGGCAGTTTCATAGGAAAGTCTCCGGGATTTTCTTGGAAAGCATCAATGGCGACAGATCGATTCGCACGTTGCGAAGTGTAGCGCGGATGCAGGATGGAGCGAGAATCTGTAGGGTGGACAAAGCCAACGGGGCGCGCGTTCGCGCAACCCCGTTGGCTTTGCCCTCCCTACAAAATGGATTAGCCTCTCCGCGGCGTCCAACAACAAGCAAGAGGAAACATCCATGGCCCTTCTCGGAAATCATATCGCCGTCGTCACTGGCGCGGGCTCCGGCATCGGCCGCGCGATCGCAGCCGGCTACGCGCGCGAGGGCGCGCGCGTCGTGCTGCTCGATGTCAACGCGAGCGCGGCGGCGGAGGCGGCGAAGGAGATCCGCGAAGCCGGCGGCAAAGCTGACAGCTTCGCGCTCGACGTCACAAGGCGCGAGGATTGCATCGCGCTTGCAAGGGAAATCGCTGGCAAGATCGGACAGGTCACGATCCTCGTCAACAATGCCGGAATTGCGCGGCGCAACGGCATGCTCGGCGCGGACGAGGCAGTGATCAAGGATTGGGAAGACATCATCGCGATCAACCTTACCGGTGTCTTCAACGTGACGCATGCGTTCCTGCCGCAGATCCGCTCCGCGCAGGGACGCATCGTCAACATCGCATCGATCCAGTCTTTCGTGCATGTGCGCACGCCGAGCTCGCCCGCCTACACGGCTTCCAAGCACGGCGTGCTCGGCTTCACCCGCGCGCTCGCCGCCGAGCTCGGCAAGGAAGGCGTGCGCGTCAACGCGATCGGCCCCGGCTTCATCGAGACGCCGCTGAACGCCCAGACGCGCGCGAGCAATCCAGAGCTTGTGAAGAGCTTCATCGCGCACACGCCGCTCGGCCGCGCCGGCAAGGCCGACGACATCGTGGGGCCTGCGATCTTCCTCGCCTCCGACCTGTCGGCCTATGTCACGGGATCGATCGTGATGGTGGATGGCGGCTACCGGGCGGTGTGAGCATGGCGCGTGCGGGAACCCATGCGCAAATGTGGATGGTAGCGATCGCGTTAATCGTTTGTTAACCATCTGCGGCCACCGTCTCGCGCGGGCGCGGGGTTTGTTCGTTCTCGATGTTTCCGATTCGCGATGTTGCGAACGGGCGTTGCTCGGGAGGTGTCATGTCCTATGTGTCCACGCAGCCCCTGCCGGAGATTCCGGCGTCCTCACTGGCCCCCAACGAAATCGTGCCGCTCCTGATCGGAGCCACCGTCGGCGAGGTCGAGCGCGAGCTGGTGCTGCAAACCCTGATCCGCTGCAATGGCAACCGCACGCGCGCCGCGCGCGTGCTCGGCGTTTCCGTGCGCACGTTGCGCAACAAGATCAGGAGCTATTCGGCCGACGGCATCGAAGTGCCCGCGCCGAACGATTAGTCGGAATTGCCTCAAGCGTGCGATCGCGTGCTTCTCACCCAGGCGCCGAGCGTGATGACGAACGAGATCACCGCTACGCTTCCCGCGATCAGCACGATCGCTCGCAGCACGAAAGCGGTCTCCACCAGCAACAGCGGCTGCGGCTCCTCGGCATAGGCGATCGGCACGACGTCGGGCACAAGGAGCTGTTCGGCGCCCAAGGCAATCGCGAACAGGACCAGCGAGAGCAAGAAGATCTTCCAGCCTGCGTTCATGGCTTCGCTCCCGTCTGGCCAGCCACACTCCCGAGGATGCCATGCCGCGCGATCGCATCATTGATGTTGATCAATGCGGCAAGGGCGGCTCGCGGAATTGAAGCGGTCGTCAAACGCCGCTAAAAAACGCGCGGGCGCAATTTTATTTCGGAGTGCAGCAGTGGCCGATGAAGCTTCCAGCCGGCGCGGAGCAGCGGGCGCGCCGGGCCCACGCGGCCGGCCCGGCGAACAAGGGCGGCCGGGACCGCAGGGACATCCCGGCCGGCGCGGCCCCGATGGCGCGCGCGGAAAGCCCGGCCCGCAAGGCAAGCCGGGAGCGCGAGGCAAACCTGGTGCGCAAGGCAAGCGCGGTGAACCGGGCCCGCAGGGAGCGCCCGGCCTGCAAGGTCCCGCCGGACCGCAGGGACCTGCCGGTCCGCGCGGCGAGCCGGGCCCGCCCGGGCAACTGCCGTCGATCGAACAGGTGATGCCGTGGCTTCACATGATCTTCGACGCCTGGGAGGACTACCGCCGCCAGCGCGAGCAGGAGGCGGCCGAGCGCGAAGCATTGGCCGCGGCCGTTGCCGAACAGCCCGACGGCCTCGAGGATCCCGATGATGATGACGAGGATCGCAAGGACAAGAAAAAGAAGAAGCACAAGGACAAGAAATAGGCCGCGCACCGATCGCGCAGGTCACGCCCGCCGCAGCTCACCCGAACCGCAGGCGCGAGCGCTCCTTGGCCTTCTCCGCCTCGATCTCGCGGTCGCGCGCCGGTGCCGTGGTGTGTAGCGAGACGAGAAGCCGGCGTGCGGCGTCCGAGACCTCGGCGACCGCGCGATCGAAGGCGGCTTCATTGGCCTGCGACGGCTTGTTGAAGCCGGACAGTTTGCGCACGAATTGCAGTGCGGAAGCGTGGATCTCGTCCTCGGTCGCCGGCGGCTCGAAATTGAACAGCGTCTTGATATTACGGCACATGCTTTGCTCCTGTCACCGGCGGCCCGGGGCCGTTGCCTGCCCTAAAGACGATTGGTCGATGGAAATTCCGACATCATCGCCTATTCTGTCATGAAAACGCCGGTGGCTTCACCCTTCCAGTGTCAACCATGAAGCGAGTTCCCGATGAGCCATGTGATCTACAAGATCGTCGAGCATGACGGCGGCTGGGCCTACACCGTAGACGGCGTGTTTTCCGAACCGTTCGCGACCCATGCCGCTGCGCTGGCCGCCGCCCGGCGTGTGGCGGCAGAGCAGCGCGTGCCGGGCCGCACCGAGGCGATCGAGTATGAAACCCCTGACGGGCAATGGCACACCGAGACCGCCGCCGGCAGCGACCGCCCCGAGACTGATGTCGAGGACCGCGGCTGAGAATGAGCATGCCTCTTTCAGCGCGGGATGACGGCGGAATTTCGCGATGATACGCTTGTCACAGATACGACATCTGGAGGACCGACCGTGACCGACCTTGCCGCTGCCGACCTCGCCTCGATCTATCAAAAACCGACTGCGCGCGTGATCGCGAAGGCGCGGCCGGAGATCGATGTGCATGCGAGGAAGTTCATCGGCATGTCGCCGTTCTGCGTGCTGGCGACCTCCGGCTCCGACGGCAGCGTCGATGCCTCGCCGCGCGGCGGCAATCCGGGCTTCGTCAGCGTCACCTCGCCAAACCTGTTGTTGATGCCGGACCGCTCCGGCAACAACCGCATCGACAGCTTCCGGAACATCGTCGCGGGCTCGGGCTTCGTGCAGCTTATCTTCTTCGTGCCGGGGATCGACGAGACGCTGCGTGTCGGCGGCAAGGGACGCCTCTCGGCTGATCCGGAGCTATTGGCCTCGATGGTAGAATTCGGCAAGCCGCCACGCGCGCTGCTGCGCATCGACGTGACGGAAGCCTATTTCCACTGCGGCAAGGCTTTGATGCGCTCGAAACTGTGGTCGGCGGACACGCGCGTCGAGCGCAAGGTATTTCCAAGCATCAGCCAAGTGATCCACGACCAGACCACGCTCGGCGAGCCCGAAAGCCAGGCGGTGGTGGAAGAGCGCTACAAGACGCAGCTCTAGCGAATTCGATGGGCTGCATTCCCAACCGTCATGCCCGGGCTTGTCCCGGGCATCCACGCGTTGGAGACCGTAAGAAAGGGCGTGGATGGCCGGGTCGAGCCCGGCCATGACGAGAGAAATCGATGCTCTCTCGCCCGGCTCAGTGCTCGCTCTCGAGGTGGCCGACGTGCTTCTGGGTGTAGAGCTCAAGGCCGATACGCTTGATCAGATCGAGCTGGGTCTCGAGGAAATCGATGTGGTGCTCCTCGTCCTTCATCAGGTCCTCGAACAGGTCGCGGCTCACATAGTCCTTGACGCCGTGGCAATAGGTGGCGGCCTCCTGGTAGAGCAAGCGAGCACCGACCTCGGCGGCGAGATCGCACTCGATGATCTCCTGGACGTTCTGACCGATCCGCAAGGGATCGAGCACCTGCATGTTGGGGAAGCCGTCGAGGAACAAAATGCGGTCCGTGAAGCGGTCGGCGTGGTGCATCTCCTCGATCGATTCCTTGCGCCAGACCTTGGCCATCTCCAGGAGGCCCCAGTTGTTCAGGATGCGATAGTGCAGCCAGTACTGGTTGATTGCCGTGAGTTCGCTGCGCAGGCCCTTGTTGAGATATTCGATGACCTTAGGGTCGCCCTGCATAGTCCACTCCAAATGTTTAAAGGCCCAAAGCAGGCCCGATTCCAACTTTAGAACGCTTCTAAATCAGATTATGAACGAGAGCAACCCTCCTCTGGGAGGGCATCTGCGAAGAGATCTGGGGAAATCCCGGCGGCTCAGCAGGCGGCCAACGCGAACTCTGTATTGGCGACGTCGTCGACGGCCTCATGACTGTGCGGGCAGCCGGCACAGCAGGCCTTGGCACATGGGCCAAGCGCCTCGTCGATGATGGTCTTGATGGTCCGGGCGCAGCGCCCGCATTCGGCACTGCAGCCGAGGCAGCCATAAAGCTGCTTGGCATTCCGCGGCAACGACCCGTTGACGCTCACCGCATTGCGGACGTCATGGTCGCTGAGGACGTTGCAGGAACAAACGATCATCGAAAAGGCGGGTCCGGTCGGTGATGCTGACCTAAGAGATATTGAAGGCGAGCAAGCGACGCAAAAGGAAAAACGGGAATTTGAAGCAATTCCAAACTGATGACGGAGGTAAATTGGAATGAATCTAAGTTTGATCCGCGTCATCCGCACGGCACGCCGGTCATCACTTCTCGGGCGATCCGCTGCGGCGTTCATTGATCGTTACGGGGAAATGTGGAACTCTGGTCAGGACCAATGCCCCAAAGTGGATGACTTGAAGAAAGGTGAGGCCATGAGGAAGACATTGCTCGGATTTGCCGCCATTGCATTGGCAGGCGCGCTCGTGGCGGCACCTCCTCCCGCGCATGCGCAGCGCGGCGTTGCCGCGGGGGTTGCGGCCGGACTGATCGGTGGAGCCCTGATCGGCGGTGCGATTGCTTCGCAAAACGGGTACTACGGTCCGGGGTACTCCTACGGTCCAGGTTACTCGTACGGTCCCGGCCCCGGCTATTACGTCGCCGACCCATACGAGTACGGACCGCCCTGCGCCTGGCAACGCCAGCGCTTCTGGGATGGCTATGGCTGGCGGGTGCGCAACGTGCGCGTCTGCTATTAACGCGCATTCACCTTCATTAAATCTCGCACAGGATGCCGGAAAACCACCGCTTTTCCGGAAGCTGAACGGCGAATGGCCAGAAAAAACCGTTTTTTCAGGCCATTAGCGCGCTGACGTTTACTTTCGATTGACTGTTGTGCGCTCTTTTTGCGAGACGGGATTTCGAAACCAGCGTGCGAGTCATCGTTAAACCCGGCGTCGGCTGAAGGCGCCATCCAGGAGAGCCCAAGACATGAAGAAGACATTAGCTGCCTTCGTCGCGGTCGCAACGATTGCCGGTTCGCTGGCTGTCGCGCCGGCCGCCAAGGCCGGAGACGGCCAGATCGCAGCCGGCGTGGCCGGTGGCCTGATTGGCGGCGCCCTGCTCGGTGGCGCGATTGCTGCGAGCCGTCCGGCTCCGGTCTATGTCGCACCGGCGCCGGTCTACGTTGAAGAAGCTCCGTGCCGCATGATTCGCGAGCGCTTCTGGGACGGCTACGGCTGGCGTTTCCGTCGCGTTCAGGTTTGCGACTAAGCTGACCCGGCGGGTAAAGACCCACCAAATTCAAAACCCGGCCCTTTGCGGCCGGGTTTTTGTTTGTCGAGCGTAGGGCCTATCTCGCCGCCGTCATCGCGCGCAGCACCGCTTCGCTCGGCCAGCAATCGACCTTCAGGCCTGCCGATTTCTGGTAGGCGCCGAGCGCGGCACGGGTCTGCATCCCGGCCTTGCCGTCGAGCTTGTCCTTGTAGAGACCGATCCGCGTGAGATGGCGCTGCATCGCCTCGACATCGGCGGTGCGCAATTGCGTCGTCGCCGACCAGGGCGTGGCGAACGGCTGCGGGCTCGTCATGCGGTCAGCGAGATGGCCGACGAACAGCACGTAGAGATCGGAGAAATTGTATTCCTTGATGACGAAGTAGTTCTTCGTGGTCAGGAATGCGGGGCCATAGATGCCCTCGGGCTGCAACAGCGAGGCGGGCTGCGCCTGCTCGGTCGCATTGAGCTTCTGTCCGCGCACCGGCTCAAAGCCCGCGCGCAGCCAATCACCGATCGGCTTCGTCACTTCCGGCACGCCCATCGTGCAATCGACATTGGGCGGCGCCTTCACCTCGTAGGCCCAGCGCACGCCCTTCTGCCAGCCCTTGTTGACGAGTTGCTGGGCGGCGGACGCGAGCGCATCAGGCACCGAGTGCCAGATGTCGATGCGGCCGTCGCCGTCGAGATCGACGCCGTGCTTGTAATATTCGGACGGCAGGAACTGCGTGAACCCGGTGGCACCAGCCCAGGATGAGCGCATTTCCTGGCGTGTCACCGCACCCTCGCCGAGGATCTTCAGCGCAAGAATGAACTCTGTGCGGTACTGGTCCTTACGGCGGCCGACATAGGCCTGTGTCGCCACCACGCGCAGCGTGTCGTAGGGCAGCTTATAGCGGCCATAATCGGTCTCGCGGCCCCAGATCGCGAGCACCACGGTTGCCGGCACGCCGAAGCGATTTTCGATCTCGTTGAGGTCAGCACGATATTTCTGCATCAACCGCTGCCCTTCGGCCGCAAGCCGCGCGATGGAAGCCTCCTTGACGTAGTCCGCCGGCACCTGGACGAATTCAGCCTGCGACGGCGCGCCGGTCGCGGGACGGCCCGGCAAGATCAGATCCGGCAGCTTGTAGTCAGGCTCGAGCCCGCGCGTCTCACGATCGAACGTCGCGCGCGACACGCCGGCGGCCTGCGCCTCCGGCCAGAGTGAGGCGATGAATTGGCTGAAGGCGGCATCGGCGGCGTGGGCCGGCGAGGCCGTTGGTAACACCAAGAACAGAAAGCCGAAGGCGAGCGTGCGGAGGAATGGCAAGTCGAGCGGCTTGTTCACTCAGCGGTCCAATCGAAGTGCTGTCCCGTTTTCGAGGCGGACATCAGCCGCGCCCCGTCCATGAACCTAGCACGACCTCGCAAGCGCCGCACCCTTAATGATGTCCGGCCGACTGCTTGGCGCCTTCGATCGACGCATTCGACAGCTTGTCGACGAGGGCTATGCCGATCGCGGACAGGATGAAGACGGTGTGGATGATGGTCTGCCACATCACGCCAGTCTCGGTGTAGTTGGTCTTGCCCGAGGAGAGTGCGCCGGCTTCGATGAAGGTCCGCAGCAGGTGGATCGAGGAGATGCCGATGATCGCCATCGCCAGCTTGATCTTGAGCACGCTGGCGTTGACGTGGCTCAGCCATTCCGGCTCGTCGGGATGTCCCCGCAGGTTGAGGCGCGAGACGAAGGTCTCGTAACCGCCGACGATCACCATCACCAAAAGGTTCGAGATCATGACGACGTCGATCAGGCCGAGCACCGCCAGCATGATCTGCTGCTCGCTGAAATCGAAGGCGTGGGCGAACAGGTGCCACAGTTCCTTGATGAACAGCACCACATAGACGCCCTGGGCGATGATCAGCCCGACATAAAGCGGCAATTGCAGCCAGCGCGATCCGAAGATCAACATGGGAACCGGGCGCAGCGAAGCGATCTTCGGCGGCGCGGGGGCGTCGGAGGTGGCAGACATTGTGAATTGCTCGCAGCAGTATCGGGGATTGCGGAGCGCTATATCTACGCAATCTCGTCGTGGTGGAAAGCGACAACTGGCCGCAGCAGATCGTCGCTAAAGTGCCGTCACCGCGTCAGCTTCTTGTACTTCACGCGATGCGGGATGATCGAATCCTGGCCAAGGCGCCGCATCTTGTCCTTTTCGTAATCCTGGAAATTGCCTTCGAACCATTCGACATGGCTGTCGCCTTCGAAGGCGAGGATGTGGGTGGCGATGCGGTCGAGGAACCAGCGGTCGTGGCTGATGATCACGGCGCAGCCGGCGAAATCCTCCAGCGCCTCTTCGAGCGCGCGCAGCGTGTCGACGTCAAGGTCGTTGGTGGGCTCGTCGAGCAGCAGCACATTCGCGCCCGACTTCAGCATCTTGGCGAGATGCACGCGATTGCGTTCACCGCCTGAGAGCGCACCGACCTTCTTCTGCTGGTCAGCGCCCTTGAAGTTGAAGGCCGAGCAATAGCCGCGCGAATTCACCTCGCGCTTGCCGAGCAGGATCAGTTCGTTGTTGCCGGAAATCTCCTCCCACACGGTCTTGCTGCCGTCGAGCGCGTCGCGCGACTGGTCGACATAGCCGAGATGGACGGACTCCCCGACCGTGATCGTACCCTGATCCGGCTTCTCCTGCCCGGTGATCATGCGGAACAGCGTGGTCTTGCCGGCGCCGTTCGGACCGATCACGCCGACGATGCCGCCGGGCGGCAGCTTGAAGGTGAGATTGTCGATCAGCATGCGGTCGCCGAACGATTTCGTCAGGCCCTCGAAGTCGACGACGTTCTGGCCGAGCCGCTCGGCCACGGGGATGACGATCTGCGCGGTCTGGGTCTGCTTCTCGCTCGCCTTCTTGAGCAGTTCCTCGTAGCGCTGGTAGCGCGCCTTGGACTTGGCCTGGCGCGCCTTCGGCGAGGACGCGATCCACTCCTGCTCGCGCGCCAGTGTCTTCTGATGCGCCGCGTCCTCGCGGCCCTCCTGCTCGAGCCGCTTCTGCTTTTGCACCAGCCAAGAGGAATAGTTGCCCTCATAGGGAATGCCGCGGCCGCGATCGAGCTCGAGAATCCAGCCCGTGACGTTGTCGAGGAAGTAGCGGTCGTGGGTGACGATCAGGATCGCGCCGGGATATTGCCGCAGATGGCCTTCGAGCCAGGATACGGACTCGGCGTCGAGATGGTTGGTCGGTTCGTCCAGCAGCAGCAGTTCGGGCTGGTCGAGCAAGAGCCGGCACAGCGCGACGCGGCGGCGCTCGCCGCCGGAGAGCTTTGTGACGTCGGCGTCGTCGGGCGGGCAGCGCAGCGCGTCCATCGCCTGGTCGACCTTGCTGTCGAGATCCCAGAGGCCCTGGGCCTCGATCTCGTCCTGCAGCTTGGTCATCTCGTCGGCGGTCTCGTCCGAGTAGTTCACCGCCAGTTCGTTGTAGCGGTCGAGGATCGCCTTCTGCTTGGCGACGCCCTGCATCACGTTCTCGCGGACGCTCAGCGTGGCATCGAGGTGCGGTTCCTGCTCGAGATAACCGACGCGGGCGCCCTCGGCGACCCAGGCCTCGCCGGTATAGTCCTTGTCGATGCCGGCCATGATCTTGAGCAGCGTCGATTTACCGGCGCCGTTGACGCCGAGCACGCCGATCTTGGCATCCGGGTAGAAGCTCAGGTGGACGTTATCGAGCACCTTGCGGGTCGGGTAGCTCTTGGTCAGACCTTGCATGAAATAGACGAACTGGCGGGCCATTGAGTCCCCTGGAATCGGCAGGATTTATGGAAATTTTGCTGCCGCCGATGTAGCCGCCGTGCCCTCAAAGCGCAACCGCACACTGTGCGTTTTCCATCCGTTCACCCCGATGAATACGGGATCGAAACCATGTGTGCGCAAGATGACGACAATTGAAACCTTCTTTTAATAAATCGGGCGAAATCTCATTTTCAGCGTCGAAAACGGCATTTTGCGCAGGCTGAGCCGCGCATCACCAACAGGAGGGCTGTGTCATGGCAACAAGCACGTCCCTGCCCGCCCCGGCGGCCAGCCGCACTGGCCTTGCGAAGATCCTCGCCGAACTTCGCATCTTCTGGCGCCAGTTCTTCGCCAGGGCATTCAACCCCTACCGGCCGGAACTGCACTATATGCGCGGGCCCGGGCCGGCCTGGCGCGCCAAGCACAGAAGCCGGTTGAGTTGAACCTGCCGGATATTTGAAGCGGGGTTTCCCGAAGTCCGCTTGCGCGACCCGACGATTGCGCGCAACCATAGCGATATCCCTTGACGGCAGTTTTCGCTGTCGTCCTCGCCACAGACGGATTCATCGATGACGCGGCTGCGCTGTGCAATCCTCGACGACTATTTCGACCTGTCACTTTCGATCGCCGACTGGTCAGAGATCAAGGACCGCGTCGACGTCACCGTGTTCAGGGAGCCGTTTGCGAGCGAGGCGGCTGCCGCGAGCGCGCTTGCCGATTTCGAGATCATCTGCGCGATGCGCGAGCGCACCGCATTTGCGCGCACGCTGTTCGCGGCGCTGCCCAAGCTGAAACTCCTGCTGACATCAGGCATGCGCAATGCCGCGATCGATGTTGACGCCGCCAAGGACCACAAAGTGGTGCTGTGCGGCACGCAATACAGCCGCGACCCGACCGCGG
The DNA here is from genome assembly GCF_059512425.1 of Bradyrhizobium sp. Leo78. NCBI lineage: Bacteria > Pseudomonadati > Pseudomonadota > Alphaproteobacteria > Hyphomicrobiales > Nitrobacteraceae > Bradyrhizobium > Bradyrhizobium sp. Leo78. The sequence continues at coordinate 143,637 of NZ_JCAMOT010000015.1, read as the reverse complement.
CGCTGACGCTCGGCCTGATCCTGGAACTCACCCGCGGCATCGGCCGGGAAAACGCGCGGATGCATGCAGGCGAGCCCTGGCAGACCTTTGCCGGCGTCGAGATCGAGGGCCGCACGCTTGGCGTGGTGGGGCTCGGCAAGCTCGGCAGTCGGGTGGCGAAGCTCGCGCAGGCGTTCGGCATGAACGTCATCGCCTGGAGCCCCAACCTGACGGCCGAGAAATGCAAGGAGGCCGGCGTCGGCTATGCCAGCAAGGAGGAATTGTTTGCGACCGCCGACATCGTCACCATCCATGTGGTGCTGAGCGAGCGCTCGCGCGGCCTGGTGGGTGCCGCCGATCTCGCGCGGATGAAGCCGACGGCCTATCTCGTCAACACCGCGCGCGGGCCGATCGTTGACGAGAACGCGCTGCAGGAGGTTCTCACGCAAAAGAAGATTGCGGGCGCCGGCATCGACGTGTTCTCGGTGGAGCCGCTGCCGGCCGACCATCCCTTCCGCAGGCTCGACAACCTCGTGCTCACCCCGCATCTCGGCTACGCGACCCAGGAGAGCCTCGGGATCCACTACGGCCAGATGGTCGAGTGTATCGATGCCTGGACCAAGGGCAGCGAACCGCCGCGGCGACTGGCGTGATCACCGTTCTTCGCAAAGGGCGGTCGCAACCCGTTCATCCGTGATCAGAATGTCGGCCAGCCCGGCGCGGATCGCCGCGCTGATGATCGGAAGCTTTTGAATGCCACCGGCGGCAAGGATGCGCTCGCGTACCGCCTTCAGATCGCTCATCGGCGGATGGATCACGCGCCGGGTCAGGGGATGCGTCACCGCGTTGCCGTCCTTGTCGAGATAGTGGCCGCAGATATCTCCGACCGCGCCGGCGTCGCGCAGCGATTGCCACGTCTCGCGCGATATCACGCCATATTCCAGCGCTTTCGATTGTTCGGACAGATCGATGGCGCTGAACAGGGCGATATCCAGCTCCGCGACCATTGCGAGAACCGAGCGCACCGGCTCGCTGGAGGCCAGCGCATCGCGAAGCTGTGCCGTTGCCGCGAACATCGGCGCGGTCACGTAGTAGCATGTCGCGCCCAACGCGCGCGCCATCATCGCCGCGTTGTCGTAAGGATTGATCGCCGTACTTTCAGCAAGCCCGCCGCACAACAGGACGACACGGCAGCCGTCGCCGGAACGGCGCCGCAGATTTTGCGCGGCCATGTTGATGGTGCCACCCCAGGTGATGCCGAGAGTCCCGGCAGGCGGCAGGTGCTCGGAGATATAGTGACCGGCGGCGGCGCCGACGAGGTTGCGGACGTCAGTGTCGCCAATCGGCGCGGGCACGACGATGGCGCCTCGCAGCTTGAAACGTGCAGCGAGGCGGGCCTCAAGTTCGCTGCAAGGACCGAAGGGACTGGCAATTGAGATCTGGACGACGCCGCGCTCCCGCGCCTCTCCGAGGATCTGGTTGACCCGCTTCCGCGTGATTTTCAGGTGCTGCGCGATGACGTCCTGGGTCTGCCCCTCCTTGTAGTAGTGCCAGCAGATGCGGGCGACCAACGCGTCCCCGTTCTCCACTTCCGGCCCGAACGTTTCGATTTCCGTCGCCTGTCTGGTCACGCTGTTCCTCATCGAATCTTCGTCACTAGCTAATAATCACATATGTACCAACATTGTCACATATGTGTAGCAGCGGGTTGTTAGGCTCCGCCGCACCTCACGCGGAGCAGCGAAATGTACCGAAAAATCCTGATTTCAATTGCACTTAGCTCAATACTCACGTCGCCGGCCTTCTCTCAGTTCTCGGACAATAAGGTCGTCATCGGGGTCATGGGCGATCAAAGCGGCGTAGTCTCCGATGTCGGCGGGCCGGGCTCGATCAAGGCCGCGCGGATGGCCGTTGCCGATTTTGGCGGCTCGATCAACGGGGTCCCGATCGAGATCATCACCGCGGATCATCAGAACAAGCCGGATGTCGCCTCAGCCATCGCACGCGAGTGGTTTGACCGGCAAGGCGTCGACGCCGTTGTCGACCTGCCCCATTCGGGCGCGGTGTTCGCGCTGATGACGATCGCGACCGAGAAGAAGCGGTCGCTCCTGGTATCGGGTGCCGCTAGCGTCGAGATCACCGGCGGACGCTGCTCGCCCTACGTGACCCATTGGACCGACGATACTTACGCACTGGCGCGCGGCACGGCTGCGGCGCTGACCGAGCAGGGGCAGAAGTCCTGGTTCTTCCTCACCGCCGACTACGCGTTCGGCCACGACCTGGAGAAAGACGCCAGTGCCGTGGTGCAGGAGCGCGGCGGCAAGGTGCTCGGCAGCGCGCGCCATCCGCTCAACACAGCCGATTTCGCCTCGCTGTTGCTACGTGCCCAAAGCTCGAACGCGCAGGTCGTCGCGCTTGCGAGCGCCGGCGCCGACACCGTCAATGCGATCAAACAGGCCGGCCAGTTCGACATCATGCGCACGCAGAAAATCGCAGCGCTCCACGCTTTCGTCACCGATGTCCACAGCCTCGGCCTCGAAGCGGCGCAGGGGCTGATCATCACCACGGGGTTCTATTGGGATGACAGCGACGGCACCCGCGACTTCGCGCAGCGCTTCTTCAAGGAACACGGCCGAATGCCGACCCGCGAACAAGCCGGCGTCTATTCCGGCGTGCTGCATTTCCTGAAGGCCGCGAGAAGCGCCAAAAGCGACGATGCCGCGATCGTCAATGCCGAGATGCGCCAGCTTCCGGTCGATCGGTTCGGGCGGCAGGCTGCCGTGCAGCAGAACGGCCGCCTCGCCTATGATCTCGGCGTCTATCGCGTGAAATCGCCGGCGGCGAGCCGGCAGCCCTGGGACTATTACGAGCGGATCGCCACCGTTCCCGCCGCGACCGCGTTCCGCCCGGCCGCCGAATCGGGCTGCAGCATCACAGCCTCGGTTCGATGATGACCAGCTCTGTGCTTCCAAACCACCTGTCGGCCAGCATGCTGGCCGACAGGATCAAGCGGGGCGAGACAAGCGCGCTCGATTTGATGAATGCCTGCCTGGACCGGATCGCCGCGCGTGAGCCCGACGTCAGGGCGTGGGCTTTCCTCGATGCGGAGCGGGCGCGCGAAGAGGCGCGGCGTGCCGACGAGCACCGCGCATCAGGTGGGCCGCTCGGCGCACTGCACGGCCTGCCGATCGGGGTGAAAGACGTATTCGACACCGCCGACATGCCGTCCGAATATGGCAGCGAGACGCTTCGCGGCCGGCGGCCAAACGCCGATGCGGATGCGGTGGCGGCGCTGCGCCGCGCCGGTGCAATCATTGTCGGCAAGACCGCGACATCCGAATTCGGGATGTACCATCCGAGCCCGACCCGCAATCCTCAGGACCTGTCGCGCTCGCCGGGCGTGTCGTCGGCGGGTTCTGCCGCCGCCGTCGTCGACCACATGGTGCCGCTGGCGCTCGGCACGCAACACACCGCTTCGACCACCCTCCCCGCCTCGTTTTGCGGCGCGTTCGCGTTCAAACCCTCTTTGGGTTTCACCTCAATGGCGGGATCGAACGTGCTGGTGCCGCGCATGGCGCATCTCGGCCTGTTGGCCCGCTCGATCGGAGACTTGTGCCTTTTCGCCGGCGCGTTCGATCCCGCGTTAGCGGCTGTCCAGCCTGCGGCCTCCGCGCCCCGTCTTGGCGTGGTCAAGGGGCCAGGCTGGAAGCTGATCGACGACAACGCGGGGAAAGCATTCGAGACATTCATCCAGTCACTGCCGACCGCGACCGTCGAGGTCGAACTCCCACTTGAATTCGATCACGCGCTCGATGTCACCTTCGGGCTGCTCAACGCGCATCTCGCCTATCGTTTCGGCTCTGAGCCGGCTGAGACCATCCGCCGCTATTGCACGCCGCTGCAGCGGGGCATCGAAGCCGGCCACACCATCAGCGCGGCAAGCTACCTTAGGTTCGATGCGCGGGCCGACCGTCTCGTTGAACTGGCCTCGCGTATGTTCATCCAACATGATGCGTTGATCACCCTGTCGGCGGCGGGCGAGGCGACCCGGCTGGAGGATGGGCCGGGCTCCGGCGTGATGTCGATGCCATGGAGCCTCTGCGGTCTGCCGACCATCTCGCTGCCACTGCTCAGAGGCGACGAGGGACTTCCAATCGGCGTCCAGCTCATCGGCGCTCGCGGGCGCGATCGTGACTTGTTGCGCATCGCCGGTTGGCTCGAGAATGCAACCCGCGAAAGCGCTGATGAGGCGGACGTCTGAGCGTCGCATCAACAGCTCAAGCGGCAGCGCTGTGGCCACTGGAGTGCCCGACGATTTCGGCACAGCCGGTGCGCCAGGACGGATGCGCCGGGTGCCAGCCGAGTTCGCGCCTGGCTTTGACGTTCGAGCCCGCCCGCACCTCGGTCATCATCGCCACCACATGTTCGCCGGCGAGCAATCGGCCGAGCCAGATGGGCACATGGAATGGCGGCTTAGCGCCGACGATCGCCGCAAGCGCCGGCAGCCATTCGCTGACTTCCGCGGGCTCATCGTCAACGATGTTGTAGATATTGCCGGCCTCGCCGCGCTCGATGGCGGCAACGGTGGCGGATGCAGCGTCGGCGACATGAATGAAAGACCACCAGCCGCCACCATCGCCGATCATCGGCACGCGGCGGCGCCGCAATTGATCGATCATCGCCCGCGACAGTATGCCGGTGTCGGGACCGTAGAACGATCCGTATCGGAGCACGATTCCTTCCGGCTGATCCGAGCCGGTGACGGCGCGCTCCAGATGCTGGATCGCTTCCAGCGTGCGCCGCAGTTCCTGCGGCGGATCGGGATCGAGCGGATCGGCCTCGGTTTTGACAGGTGCACCGGTTCGGCCATAGGTCCAGCCACAGAAGCTTTGCGCGACGAAACGCCTGACACCGGCTTCGCGCGCGGCCGCCAGCAGGCAATCGGTGCCGAGCGTGCGCAGCCGGTTGGTGACAGCGAAGGCGCGATCGAAATGGCGGAGATCGGTAACATCGGCGAGGTCGGTCATCTCGTGGACGATCACCTCGGGCTGCTTCGCAATGACAGCCGCGCGGACAGCCTCTGCATCGAGGCCATCGACGATGACGGGCTCGACGCCCATCTGCCCGATCGCCTCGGCTTTCGCTGCTGTTCGCGTCGTGCCGATCACCGAATGGCCGGCCCGGATCAGGGCGGGAACGAGTTGTCGGCCAATAGCGCCGGTGGCGCCTGCAACAAGGATGCGCATGGCATTGTCCCACGTCGGTTGCAGCCCTCTGGCACGTAATCCAGCCGAACACGAATTCAAGCGCGGGAATTTGACAGAAGCGCAAAACAAAAAAGGCGCGCTGTTCGCGCGCCTTTTGATGTTGGACTGTAATCGCCCTAGCGGATCGTGACCGGGGCCGGCAGCGGCGGCACCGTGGTCGGCTGGGTGCCCGGCAGCGGTGCGGCGGCCTGCGCCTGGGTCGGCGCTGGGGCGGCCGCAACGGGCCCGCCGGGCGGCGGCGCAGCGGAGGCGGTGGCGGTTCCAGGCGGCGGACCACCCGGCAGCACCACGACGCGGGTGCCGACCTTCACGCGCTCGAAGAGGTCGGAGACGTCCTCATTCAGCATGCCGATGCAGCCGGAAGAGACGAACTTGCCGATCGTCGAGGGCTGGTTGGTGCCGTGGATGCGGTACACGGTCGAGCCGAGATACATCGCGCGCGCGCCGAGCGGATTGCCGGGGCCGCCGGCCATGAAGCGCGGCAGATAGGGTTGACGCTCGATCATCTCGGTGGGCGGATACCAGTCCGGCCACTCCGCCTTGCGGCTGATCTTCTGCACGCCGGTCCAGGTGAAGCCATCGCGGCCGACGCGAACGCCGTAGCGCATCGCGCGGCCGCCGCCCAGGATGTAATAGAGGTAGGTGTTCGACGTATCGACCACGATGGTGCCTGGCGGCTCCTTGGTCGCGAACGAGACCTCCTGGCGGCGCAGGTTCGGCGGCAATTGCACGGGAGCGGCCTCCGGCTGCTCCTCCGGCGGCAGCGCCGCGACCGTCATCGGCCTGCCGTCGCTGCCGACCTGGGGCTGCTGCGACACGGCGCCGGTGACGGTGGGCGCACCACCCGCGGCGCCCACCGACTCCGGCGGACGCATGGCGCGATCATCGGGATAGTTATAACTCTGCGCCGGCCCTTGGGGACGATCGGCATAGATCACCGCCGGCGGGCCTGCCGGACGGCCATAGCGCGGATCATCCGGCGACATGACCGGGCCGGTCGGCATGGTCCGATCCGAATAGACCGGCGGGGGCGCGCCCATCGGGCGGCCATAGCGGGGATCGTTGGGCGAAAGCACTGGTCCGGGCGGCGACAGCGACGCCGAACTCTGGCCGTTCGGCGCCTCGTCGTCCTCCTCAAAGACATCGAAATCCGACGGCCGGCGGTCGTCGCGCACGTAGCCGGGGGGTGGCGGCGGATACGAGCCCTGAGGAGCGGAATAGACCGGACCAGGCCCTGCGGGGTAGCCCTGCTGCGCCTGCGCAACCGAAGTTCCTGCCGCGCCGAGCGCTGCGGCAGCACAAATCGTCAGAATGCGGTTGATCATCATCGCTCTTGTATAGTCCCCAAGCCACACCGGACCGTTAACGGCACTTGAAGGAAGATAGCGGCGCATTCAAGACAATTCCGCGAAATCCGGGCCGAATCGGTCATTTTGTGATTGGGCAGTGATCGCTGCGGCAAAGATGCCTCACCGTCAGGGAAAAGTTATTCCGGGGGACTACGGGCGTCATTGCTTTGACATTGGTTGCGATATCCTCGAATCGGCCTGATTCGCTGCCCGCGAGCGGCTTCCCTGTGATCACCGCGTTTCCTCTGGCTCAACAGAACACTTCGGCAAAGACGGAACCGCGCCATGCTTCCCGGCCTTCGTTTCCTGTTCGCGGCAATCGTGCTGTCGACGTCGGTCCTGATCTTCGGACTTGGCGCTGCCGCGCTGCTCCGGGCTGCCCATGAGGAAGTCGCGAGCATCCCGGCGCGACGCAGCCCGCCGGAGCCCGTCTTCGCGCAAGCCCAAACACAAGTTCAAGCGAAGCCGCCGACGCTCGCCATGCTGCGCGTCGACCCGCCCGCAGCAGAGACAACAGAAAAGGCGCCGGACAGCGCCGAGACGTCCCCTTCTCCGACCGTACCAACCGCCGATGCTCCCGCGCCGGCCGAGCCTGAGCAGATGGCCGCCGTGAAGCCCGAGGAGGCTGCCTCAACCGAGACGCCGCCGGCCGAACCGCCTCTAGCAGATGCTCCGGAACCACAGGCGCCGACGACGGCAGCCCAGCCGGAAACTCCTGCGCCCGCCGAAGAGGCCAAGCCTGCGGCGGTCGCAGAGGTCCCGCCCGCGAACGACGCCACGCCGGCCGCATCCGAGGCGCCGACCTCAGCGGAAGCGAGTCCGCCGGCGGCCCAGATCGCCACGCTGGGCGGCCCCGCGGTCACTGTCGAGCAAACGACATCAGCAAAGAGCGCGGATGCGAAGCCGGATCAAACCGCGGCCAAGAAGCGTGCACGGGCGGAGCGTGCCAGGGAGCGCCGGCGCCTCGCGGCGCAGCAGCAACGCCTGGCGCCGCAGGTCATCCCGCAGCAGCAGACTTTCGATCCGTTCGGCCAGCCGGTGTTCGTGCGCCCCACGCGCTGATCGTCTGCAATCACGCAGGTCCCGTCGCGATCGGCGGCCCGTCCTGCAATCCCCATTCGGCCCAGGAACTGTCATAGAGCGCACTGCCGCGCACGCCGAGGCGATAGAGCGCGAGCGTCAGCACCAGCGCCGAGACGCCGGAGCCGCAACTGGTGACGATCGGCTTCGCCGTATCGACGCCGGCCGACGCAAATGCCTTGCGCAATTCATCGAGCGGCTTCATCGCGCCGGTCTTGGGGTCGAACAGGTCGGTATAGGGAACGTTGCGGCTGCCTGGGATGTGCCCGGAACGGCGCCCGGGCCAGGGCTCGACGACGGTGCCCTCGAACCGCGGGCGCGGCCTCGCGTCGATCACCTGCTCCTTCCTGGTCTCGATATTACCGAGCAATTGCTCCTTGCTGCGGACGAAGCTCGGATCGAACCTGGCCTGGAATTTTCCAGGCTTCGGCGCGACGGGCCCGGTTTCCGTCGGCCGCCCCTCGGCCTTCCACTTCTGCAAGCCGCCGTCGAGCACCTTCACGTTCGGATGACCGAACGACAGGAACATCCACCACGCTCGCGGCGCGGCAACCCAGCCGCCAGCATCATAGGCAACCACCGTGTCGCCTGAGGAGATGCCGAGCGCGGAGACGTCCTGCGCGAACTGCTCGGCGGCCGGATACATATGCGGGCGCGGGTCGTTCTTGTCGGCGATCGCATTGACATCGAAGAACACTGCACCGGGAATGTGGGCGGCGATGAAATCGTCGGCCGGCAACGGCACCACACCCGGCATCTTGTAGGAGGCGTCGATCACCTTGACCTTGGGATCGCCGAGGTGGGCGGCAAGCCAGTCGGTGGAGACGAGCGGGTCTTCGGTGGTGGTCATGGAAGGATCTCCGGCACTTCGCAAATCGTCATTGGCGGGCTTGACCCGGCAATCCATCCTCTTCGGGAGGATGGCCCTTTTGTCAGGATGGACACGCGGGTCAAGCCCGCGTGTGACGAGCTTATGTCTTCTTCGGCTCCCACTTCTCGATCGGGCCGCCGGCGTCGCGCCAGGCGGCGAAACCGCCGCCCATATGGGCGACCGGCTTCAGCCCCATGTCCTGCGCGGTCTTCGCAGCCAGGGCCGAGCGCATGCCGCCGGCGCAATGGAAGATGAACTTCTTGTCCTCTTGGAAGATCGGCTTGGCGTAGGGGCTCGCCGGATCGATCCAGAACTCGAGCATGCCGCGGGTGCACGAGAAGGCGCCCGGGATCTTGCCGTCGCGCTCAATCTCGCGGGGATCGCGGATGTCGACGATCACGACATCGTCGTTCGGGAGGATCTTGATCGCATCGGCGGCGCTGATGGTCTCGATCTCGGCATTGGCTTCGTCCATCATCTGCTTGATGCCGCGGTGAATGGTCTGGGACATGGGGCTCTCCCTTGGTTGTTGTTTGTCATTCCGGGGCGATGCGTAAGCATCGAACCCGGAATCTATTCCTCCGCCGGCGCAAGTGGCTAAATGGATTCCGGGGTCGTCCTTCGGACGCCCCGGAATGACGAGAGCTATCGTACCAGTTCCTTCATCGCATTCTCCAGACCTTCGATCGTGATCGGGTACATGCGCTCGGAGAAGATGCGGCGGATGATGGTGGTCGATTCCGAATAGTCCCAGTGCTTCTGCGCCACCGGGTTGAGCCACACCGCGTGCGGATAGGTGCGGATGATGCGATCGAGCCAGATCGAACCGGCCTCCTCGTTCACGTGCTCGACCGAGCCGCCGGGGACCATGATCTCGTAAGGCGACATGGAGGCGTCGCCGACGAACACCACCTTGTAGTCGTGCGGGTACTTGTGCAGCACGTCCCAGGTCGGGGTGCGATCGGTGAAGCGCCGCTTGTTCTGCTTCCAGACGCCCTCATAGAGGCAGTTGTGGAAGTAGAAATATTCCATGTGCTTGAATTCGCTTTTCGCGGCCGAGAACAATTCCTCGACCTGCTCGATATGCGAATCCATCGAGCCGCCGATATCGAAGAACACCAGCACCTTCACCGCATTGCGCCGCTCGGGGCGCATGTGCACGTCGAGATAGCCGTGGTTGGCGGTTTCCTTGATCGTGGTGTCGAGGTCGAGTTCGTCAGGCGCACCGGTGCGGGCGAACTTGCGCAGGCGCCGCAGCGCGACCTTGATGTTGCGGATGCCGAGCTCGACATTGCCGTCGAAATCCTTGAACTCGCGCTTGTCCCACACCTTCACGGCGCGGTTGTTGCGGTTCTTCTCCTGGCCGATGCGGATGCCTTCGGGATTGTAACCATGAGCGCCGAACGGCGACGTACCGGCGGTGCCGATCCATTTGTTGCCGCCCTGGTGCCGGCCCTTCTGTTCCTCAAGCCGCTTGCGCAGCGTCTCCATGAGCTTGTCCCAGCCCATGGCTTCGATCTGCTTCTTCTCTTCCTCGGTGAGGTATTTTTCCGCGAGCTTCTTCAGCCATTCCTCGGGGATCTCAGCCTTGTCCATGGCATCGAGCAGGCTCTCGAGGCCCTTGAACACGGTACCGAAGACGCGGTCGAACTTGTCGAGGTTGCGCTCGTCCTTCACCAGCGCCGAGCGCGACAAATAGTAGAAATTCTCGACGCTCTGCTCGGCGAGGTCGGCGTCGAGCGCCTCCATCAGCGTCAGATATTCACGCAAGGTCACAGGGACCTGGGCATCGCGCAGCGATGTGAAGAATTGCAGGAACATGTTCCATAGATTGCCCGCCGGGGTCGCGTCGTCAAGGGCACCCGGGGTCTTTAGGACAGCATTACGGGTTCGCCACGAAGGTGTGAGCGTCATTCCGCAAGGCGGAAACGGCCCGCCTAAATTCGAGGCGGTAGCGATGACCTCAGTTGCGTTCAGACGCTGGAATCCACGCTAGACCTGCTTGGTTTTTCCATTAGTATCAAATTGAAACTCATTCTGACGGGGTAGTATGAAATTCACCGGTACCAAGGATTATGTCGCCACCGATGACCTCAAAGTCGCTGTCAACGCCGCCATCGTGCTGGAGCGCCCGCTTCTGGTGAAGGGCGAGCCCGGCACCGGCAAGACGGTGCTGGCCGAGGAAGTCGCCAAGGCGCTCGATGCACCGCTTCTGACCTGGCATATCAAGTCCACCACCAAGGCGCAGCAGGGCCTCTACGAATATGATGCGGTGTCGCGATTGCGCGACAGCCAACTCGGCGACGCGCGCGTCTCGGATATCAAGAACTACATCAAGCGCGGCAAATTGTGGGAAGCCTTCACCAACGAGAAGCGCCCGGTGCTCTTGATCGACGAGATCGATAAGGCCGATATCGAATTCCCCAACGATCTGCTGCTCGAGCTCGATCGCATGGAGTTTTTCGTCTACGAGACCGGCGAGAGCATCAAGGCCAAGCTGCGCCCGATCGTGATGATCACTTCCAACAACGAGAAGGAGTTGCCGGACGCCTTCCTGCGCCGCTGCTTCTTCCACTACATCAAGTTCCCCGATGCGGACACGATGGAAAAGATCGTCGACGTGCATTTCCCCGGCATCAAGAGGCGCCTGGTGGAAGAGGCGTTGCGCATCTTCTTCGAGGTGCGGGAAGTGCCGGGCCTGAAGAAGAAGCCTTCGACCTCCGAATTGCTCGACTGGCTGAAGCTGCTGCTGAACGAGGACATCACGCCGGAAATGCTGCGGGAGCGCGATCCGCGCAAGCTGATCCCGCCGCTACATGGCGCACTGCTCAAGAACGAACAGGACGTGCACCTGTTCGAGCGGCTGGCCTTCCTGAGCCGCCGCGAAGTTTGACGTGACGATTTCCGAAGCGCCGGGAGCCCCCCCGGCGCTTCGTGCCTATACCAACAAAACAACAAAGAGCAGGGAAGATGAACGTCCAAACGCAGATTCGCGCTGCCGAGCCCGTCACGTCTGAGCATTTCGACGTCCTGATCGTGGGCGCCGGAATTTCCGGAGTCGGAGCCGCCTACCACCTGACTACGCAATGCCCCGGGACCAGCTTCGTCGCGCTGGAGACGCAGAAGACTTTTGGCGGCACCTGGAGCACGCATCGTTATCCCGGCATCCGCTCCGACAGCGACCTGCACACCTTCGGCTATCGCTTCAAGCCGTGGACCAGCGCGCCGATCGCAACCGCCGCCGAGATCCTGAAGTATATGGGGGAGGTGATCGAGGAGAACGACCTCGCCCGCCACATCCGCTATCGCCACACCATCACGTCGGCGAAATGGTCGAGCGAGACCAATCTCTGGACCATCGACGCCACGCGGACCGACACCGGCGAGCACTTCCGCTTCACCACCAATTTCTTCTGGATGTGCCAGGGTTACTACCGCCATGCCGAGGGCTATACGCCGGAGTGGAAGGACATGGCCAAGTTCAAGGGCCCGATCGTGCATCCGCAGAAATGGCCCGAGGATCTCGACTACAGGGGCAAGCGCGTCGTCGTGATCGGCTCCGGCGCCACCGCCGCGACTCTGATCCCCGCGATGGCCAAGGACGCCAGCCATGTGACCATGCTGCAGCGCTCGCCGACCTATTTCCGAACCGGCCGCAACGCGATCGAGATCGCCGAGCAACTGCGGCAGTTGCAGGTCGACGAGAAATGGATTCACGAGATCACCCGCCGCAAGATCCTGTTCGACCAGGACGCCTTCACCCGCAAGACGTTCGAGAAGCCCGAAGAGGCCAAGAAGGACTTGCTGTCGGCGGTGGAAGCCTATCTCGGCAAGGATTATGACATCGCCACCCATTTCACGCCGCGCTATCGCCCGTGGCGGCAGCGCATCGCCTTCATCCCCGACGGCGACCTGTTCCGGGGCATCAGGGCCGGCAAGGCGTCCGTCGTAACCGACGAGATCGAACGCTTCACCGACAAGGCCATCCTGCTGAAGTCCGGCAAGGAGTTAGAGGCTGACATCATCGTCACCGCGACAGGCTTCAATCTGTGCGCCGCCGGCGATATCGAGTTCGAGCTCGACGGCAAGCCGCTCGATTTCGCCGATACCGTGACCTATCGCGGCATGATGTTCACGGGCGTGCCCAACCTCGTCTGGGTGTTCGGCTATTTCCGCGCGAGCTGGACCCTGCGCGTCGACCTCGTCGCCGACTTCGTCTGCCGCCTGCTCACGCACATGAAGGAAACCGGCGCGAAGAAGGTCACGCCGGCGCTGCGGCCGGAGGACCACAACATGCCGATCCTGCCGTGGATCGACGAAGAAAACTTCAACCCCGGCTACATGCTGCGCGGCATGCACCTGTTGCCCAAGCGCGGCGAAAAGCCGGAATGGCAGCACAACCAGGACTACTGGGCCGAGAAGGACGAGTTTCCGACGATCGATCTGACGGACAAGGCGTTCGTGTACGAGTGAAGGACTTTCCCCTCATGGTGAGGAGGCGCGCAAGCGCCGTCTCGAACCATAAGGCCCCGCCTGTTGCCTCATCCTTCGAGACGCGCTGCGCGCTCCTCAGGATGAGGAGAAACAGCGTCAGGCGTATTCCGCCAGGGCCACGGCGGCCGCCGCCTGCTTGCCGCGGATCATGTCGGAGGCCTTGTCGGCAATCATCATCGTCGAGGCGTTGAGATTGGCGGAGATCATGCGCGGCATGATGGAGGCGTCGACCACGCGCAGGCCCTGCAGTCCGTGGACGCGGAGCTGGTCGTCGACCACGGCCCATCTGGCATCCGCCGGACCCATCCGGCAAGTGCAGCCGGGATGGAAGGTCGTCGTGCCGCGCTCGGTCGCAGCCGCGAGGAATTCGTCGTCGGTCTGCACGTTCGGTCCGGGGAAATCCTCGTAGTCGTAGTAAGGCGCAAGCGGCGCCGACTTCAACAGGCGGCGCGCCAGCTTCATGCCGGCGACCACGACGCGGCGATCAAGCTCTTCGACGAGATAGTTGGTCTGGATGATCGGCGGCGCGAACGGATCAGACGAGCGGATGCGGACAAAGCCGCGGCTCTCCGGCCGCTGCTGCCAGGAGGCGACCGTCATGCCGGGCTGATCCTCGAGCTGGCCCTGCACACCTTCCTTGTAGCTCGCCGGCGTGAAGGTGAGCTGGAGGTCCGAACTCTCCGTGGTCTCGCCCGAATGCCAGAAGCAATAGACCATGGTCGGCGACAGCGACAGCAGGCCGCGCCGTGTCGTCGCCCATTTCAACGCCTCGACCCACAGGCTGAGGCCCCGCCGAAGCTCGTTGATGGTCCGGATGTTCTTCACGCGCGCGACGGAACGCGGCGCGTAATGGTCCTGCAATCCCTCGCCGACACCGGGCAATGCGTGGCGCACCTCGATGCCGTGCGACTGCAACAGCTCCGGCGAGCCGACGCCGGACAATTGCAGGACCTGCGGCGAGTTGTAGGCGCCGCCGGAGAGGATCACTTCCTTGCTGGCTCGCACCTCGACCGGCTCGCCGCCCCGCCCTCCCCGCAAGTAACGCACGCCGACCGCGCGCTTGCCCTCGAAGATGATGTTGGTGACATGCGCATGCGTGCGCACGTTGACGTTCGGCCGCTTCCGCGCCGGATGCAGGAACGCTTTCGCCGCGCTCATGCGCAGGCCGTTCTGGATGGTGCGCTGACAGTAGGACACGCCTTCCTGGATCGCGCCGTTGTAGTCAGGATTGCGCGGAATGCCGAGGCTGACCGCCCCCTCCATGAAGGCCTCGCAGAGCGGGTCCTGCCAGTCCATGGTGGTGACCGTGAGGCTGCCGTCGCGGCCGCGATAGGTCTCGTCGCACTCGCCGACACGACGTTCCATCCGCTTGAAATAGGGCAACACGTCCGGATAGCCCCAGCCGCGGTTGCCGAGCTGCGCCCAGGTGTCGAAGTCCTGGCGCTGGCCGCGGTTGTAGATATGGCCGTTGATCGAGGACGAGCCGCCGAGCGTCTTGCCGCGCGGCGCATAGATGCTGCGGCCGCCGGTCCAAGGGCCCGGCTCCTGCTGGTAGGCCCAGTTGACGCTCTTCATGTGGAACGTCTTGATGAAGCCGGCCGGCAGATGGATATAGGGGTGCCAATCCTTCGGGCCTGCTTCGAGCACGCACACCGTAGTGCCGGCATCCTCGCTCAAGCGGTTGGTAAGAACGCTACCGGCGGAGCCCGCGCCGATGATCACATAATCGAACGTTTCCATCGTCTCGTTTCTGGCGCGGCAGAGCGGCTACCGCGGCTTTTCGTTGAGTTGATAGGTGAGGTGCGCCTTCACCGTCGGCCATTCACTGGCGATAATGCTGTAGACCACGGTGTCGCGCAACGTGCCGTTTGGTGCAATCTGGTGGCTGCGCAGGACGCCGTCCAGCTTGGCGCCGAGCCGCTCGATGCCGCGGCGGCTTTGGTGATTAAAAAAATGCGTGCGGAACTCTACCGCAATGCAATCGAGCGTCTCAAAAGCATGCGTCAGTAACAGCAATTTGCACTGCGTATTGACCGCGCTGCGCTGCACACGCTTCGCGTACCAGGTCGAACCGATCTCGACGCGCCGGTTGAGCGCATCGACATTCATGTAGGTGGTCATGCCCGAGATGGTGCCGGAGGCATCGAACACCGTGAACGGCAGCATCGATCCGGCCGCCTGCAGGCCAAGCCTGCGGTCGATCTCTTTGCGCATGTCTTCAGGCCGAGGGATGAAAGTGTACCAGAGCTTCCAGAGCTCGCCGTCCTTCACGGCCTCAACAAAACCATCGGCGTGATCCGGCGACAGTGGCTCCAGCCGCGCATGCGCGCCGCGAAGGGTGATAGGTTCAAGCCAGGGCATCCGGTATCCTTCCCGTCATTGCGAGGAGCGACAGCGACGAAGCAATCCATCTGTCCGTACGCGGCGCCATGGATTGCTTCGCTTCGCTCGCAATGACGCCTTAGCACTATTTATTCAAAAAATTCAGCGGCAGGCCAGGCCGCGCCCAATCCATCGCGACCAGTTCGCCCTTCCCTGACAGCGTGATGTAGGCGGTCTTCAGCTCGGGTCCGCCGAAGGCAATGTTGGTGGT
Source organism: Bradyrhizobium sp. Leo78 (assembly GCF_059512425.1). Classification (NCBI taxonomy): domain Bacteria; kingdom Pseudomonadati; phylum Pseudomonadota; class Alphaproteobacteria; order Hyphomicrobiales; family Nitrobacteraceae; genus Bradyrhizobium; species Bradyrhizobium sp. Leo78. The sequence goes on along the minus strand of NZ_JCAMOT010000015.1, from coordinate 128,004 downwards.
GACGCGGTCGCCGGTCGGCACCTGCTCGACCAGGGTACCATCAGGCGCGATCACGGAGATGCAGCCCGAGACCAGCGTCGCCACGCAGACATTGCCGCTGGCTTCCACCGCAAGCGAGTCGAACATCTGGTAGCCGCCGAGCCCCGCAATCGGCTTGCCGCGTTCGCCGCGATAGATCACGTCGCGCGGCTTGACGGTGCCCGGCTCGGAGAGATCGTAGGCCCACAGCCGTGCCGTGGGGGTCTCGGCGATGTAGACCGTGTTCTCGTCCGGCGACAGGCCGATGCCGTTGGCCGGCAGCAGACCATGCACGCCCTCGACGATCTCCTCCATGCCGGGCTTGATGTAATAGAACGCGCCGACATCCATCTCGCGCGCGCGGCGCTTGCCGAGATCGGAGAACCAGAGCCCGCCATGCCTATCGAAGACAAGATCGTTGGGTCCCCTCAAGGCATGCTCGCCGCATTTGTCGACGACGGTCTCGACCTTGCCCGACTGCAGATCGACGCGCTGGATCGAGCCGCCGATATAATCGTCCGGCTGCGGCCCCGGCATGATCATGTTGCGCGTCGGGATCCAGCTGAAGCCGCCATTGTTGCAGATGTACATCTTGCCGTCGGGACCCAGCGCCGCGCCGTTGGGGCCGCCGGGAATCTGCGCCACCACTTCCTTGCGTCCGTCCGGATAGACCCGCGTCAACCGCTTCCCGCGGATCTCGACCAGCACCACCGATCCGTCCGGCATCACCACCGGCCCTTCCGGAAATTCGAGATCGGTGGCGAGAACGCGGATATTGGCCATGAAATCCTCCCGGCTCTTGTGGCTGCAAGGGGATTTTTGGACCGCCCCACGCAACGTATTGTTGGCGTGAAGTTATGACAAAGACGCTTCTGCTTGCCAAGCAAGCGCGGAGCAGGGCAGCCTTGCGAGCTGCCGTAGGATGGGTAGAGCGAAAGCGAAACCCATCATCTTGCCCCATCGCATCTGGCGCATTGATGGGTTTCGCTTCGCTCTACCCATCCTACAAGTCCATCACTCCTTCACAGGTACCCAGATCTCGAGGCCGCCATTGCCGGTCATAGGATCGAAGTTCTCGTCATAGCGCTCGAAGTTCGGCGCATCGGCCGCCTTCATACCGGACTGCGGCAGCCAGTGATTCCAGATCGTGTTCACGGTTCGCCGGATCGTGGAGATGTGCTCGCCATGGGTGAAGACCGCATATCTCTGCTCGGGGATGCGCACCCGGCTGAACTCGCGCGGCAAGTCGGAGAAGTCGGCGACCTCGACGCCGGCGATATAATCGAAATTGCCGGCGTCATCGCCGTTGCAGCAGACGCCATAGGCGACGTTGCCAATGCGGCCGGGAATATTGCCGACCGTCTGGTGAAATCGCTGCCACTGGTTCGGAATGCCGGCGCCGTCGCAATTGGCGTGATTGTAGCGTTCGCCGACGCCGGCGACGAGGAACGCCTTTCCGGTTGCAATGCGTGGCGGGCTGAGATGATCGAGCGCGGTTGAATCCATCATGATCGGCTCCTGTAGCTTCAGCTTGCTGAGGCACGTCGTGGCGCGAACCGTTTCCGGCGTGACGCCGAAATGGTCGCGGAACGCGCGGGTGAACGCTTCGTGGGAGCCATAGTCCGCATCCAGCGCCAGGCTGAGGATATCCGGCGCGCCGCCCGCAAGCGCGCGAGCCGCCTCGCTGAGACGGCGGGCGCGCACGTAACGCATCACCGAAAATCCTGTCGCCGCCGCAAACGCGCGCACCAGGTGGAAGCGCGAGACACCGGCGATGCCGGCGATCTCGTCGAGCGTCAGCGGCTGACCAAGATGGCTCTCGATGTACCAGAGCGCCTTCTGGGCTGGATTCATGGCGGTCGGGCCTTCCCTCGAAACGCGTCCATCATGCGTGATCGCGCCGTGCACCGTTTGACAGTCCTTGCTGTCCCGCAGCAATCAAAGCGTCGTTCCGTCCCACGGAAATTGCAACCCGCCCCGTCGCTGGCAAGGCATAGCCAATCGTGCATACTCGCTGACGCATCGATCCGACGGCTCACATCAAGCTGCCCATAATCAAGACTGCAGGAGCCGCGGCGACTGTCAGGGAGGACAAAGATGCATTACCGGCTCTTGAACTATGCCCAATCCATGCTGCTTGCGACACTTATAGCCATCGCGCTCGCGGGAACCGCCAGCGCACAAAAGAAATACGATCCCGGTGCCACCGACACCGAGATCAAGATCGGCAACATCATGCCCTACTCCGGCCCGGCCTCCGCTTACGCCACAATCGGCAAGACCGAAGCGGCCTATTTCAAGAAGCTCAATGCGGAAGGCGGCATCAATGGCCGCAAGATCAACTTCGTCAGTTATGACGACGCCTATAGCCCGCCAAAGACGGTGGAGCAGGCACGCAAGCTCGTCGAGAACGACGAGGTGCTGCTGATCTTCAACCCGCTGGGCACGCCGGGCAACACCGCGATCCAGAAATACATGAACACGAAGAAAGTGCCGCAGCTCTTCGTCTCCACCGGCGCAGCCAAGTGGAACGACCCGAAGAATTTTCCGTGGACCATGGGCTGGCAGCCCAGCTACCAGGTCGAAGCGCGGATCTACGGCAAGTACATCCTGCAGAACTATCCGGGTAAGACGATCGGCGTGCTCTACCAGAACGACGATTTCGGAAAGGATTACGTGATCGGGTTGCGCGAGGGCCTCGGCGATCAGGCTGGCAAGCTGATCATCGTGGAGGCCTCCTATGAGACCAGTTCGCCCACGGTGGATTCCCAGGTGGTCCAGCTCAAGGGCGCCAATCCCGACATCTTCGTCAACATCGCGACGCCGAAATTCGCAGCCCAAGCGATCAAGAAGATCGCCGAACTGGACTGGCACCCGGTGCAGTTCCTGACCAACGTCTCGGTTTCGATCGGCGGCGTCATGAAACCGGCCGGCTATGAGGCCAGCCAGGGCGTGCTGTCCACCAACTATCTGAAGGATCCCAAGGACGCCGAATGGAAGAACGATCCCGCGATGAATGAGTGGCGGGCGTTCATGGGCAAATGGTATCCTGAAGGCGATCTCGACGATGCCGCGACCGTGTTCGGCTATGGCGTCGCCAAGGGGCTCGAGCAGGTGCTGCGCCAATGCGGCGACAACCTCACCCGCGAGAATGTCATGAAGCAGGCGGCCAATCTCGATTTCCAGATCGGCATCTACCTGCCGGGCACCCGCATCAAGACCGGACCGAACGACTTCGCGCCAATCGAGCAGCTCCAGATGACGCGCTTCAAGGGCGAGAGCTGGGAGCGGTTCGGCCCCGTCATGAGCGGCGAGAAGGGCTCTTAACGCTCAACCTAAGACACCATCGAACCCGTCATGCCCGGGCTTGTCCCGGGCATCCACGTTGGGCACTTAACGGCGAAGGGCGTGGATGGCCGGGACGAGCCCGGCCATGACGGAGCACTCGGCATCCACCTTTGGAGGCACCTTATGAAAATCACTGATATCCGCGCACACCACATCCGCATCCCCTATGACGCCGGCCCCGCGAGCTTCCGGCAGGGCGCGTCGGCGATCGCAGCGCTTGACATGGTGCTGGTCGAAGTCTCGACCGATAGCGGCCTCACGGGCTGGGGCGACGCCTTCGCCTATGTCTGTCCACAGACGACCCGCACCGCAATCGAGGAGATGATCGCGCCGCAGGCGCGTGGCCTCGACGTGCCTGATGCATCCGGCATTCCCGCCGTGATGGAGCAGATCCAGCGCAACCTGCATCTGTTCGGCCGCTACGGCATCACGATGTTCGCGATCTCGGGGTTCGACATCGCGCTGTGGGACCTTGCCGGCAAGATCAAGGGCGTGCCGCTGCATCGGCTGATCGGCGAGGCCACACGCGCGAGGATCCCGGCCTATGCGAGCCTGATGCGTATCGGCACGCCGGAACATATCGCCGGCGAATGCGAGGCCGCGCTCCGTCGCGGCTACGGCGCGATCAAGCTGCACGAGACCACGACGCCCGCGGTGTTCGCGGCACGCAACGCGATTGGCAGCAACGTCCCGCTGATGGTCGACATGAATTGCCCGCTGGACGGCCCGAGCGCGATTGCTTTCGCGCGAGACTGCCAGGCGGCAAGTCCGATGTTCCTCGAGGAGCCGGTCTGGCCGCCGGAGGATTTTGCCACGCTCGCCGACGTGCGCGCCAAGGGCGGCCTCGACATCGCGGCCGGAGAGAATGCCTGCACCGTGCACCAGTTCCGCCAGATGATGACGGCGGGCGCCGTCAGCCATGCGCAACCCTCGGTAACCAAGGTCGGCGGCATCACTGAGTTCCTGAGAGTTGCGACGCTCGCCGACGAACTCGGCATCAAGATCGTTCCACACTCGCCCTATTTCGGACCGGGCTTCCTGGCGACGCTGCACCTGATGTCGATACGCCACGACGGCTTCATCGAAGCCTTCTACATGAAACGGCCGGCCTGCCTCTGGCGCGGCCGCGCCGATGTCGATGCAAGCGGCAGCGTCGAGGTGCCGCAAGGGCCCGGTCTCGGCTATGAGCCCGACAGAGACGTGATGGAGCAGTACCGCGTGTCGTAGGGGGCTTCTCACCCCAGGCGTCATTGCGAGGAGCGCTAGCGACGAAGCAATCCATGTCTCCGCGAGCGGTGAGATGGATTGCTTCGCTGGCGCTCGCAATGACGGACACACATCACTTGCCGCCTTCTTTCGCCGCCGGCGCAGCGTCCTTTGCCGGCGGCACGTCGGCCTTCTTCTTCAAGTCCTCGTCCATCTTCTTCTGCGCGGCCAGCAGATCATCCACGCGCTTCTGCAAGGTCGCGGATGCACTCTTGAGGTATTCAATCTGGCGATTGGCCGCATCGAGCTTCTGCTGGTGATCGGTCACAAGCTTCGTGATCGTCTTCTGGAGGAAGTCGACATTGCTCTGCAGGCAGCTCGTGCGCCGCTCCCAGGTCTTCTCGACGGTACAGATCTCGATGCCTGGAACGTCCTGAGCATTAACTTTGTTAAATGCCAACGCGCTGGATACGAGCATCATGAGCGAGGCGATCATCATCTTAACGTTCATTAAGTCCTCCACGCGCTCACGGCAATGTGCGCAAAGCACGACGACATCGTCAGAGATACCACACTGTAACCGCATTCCGGCGCTGTCCTCCACTTATTGCGGGGTGCGGGGGGCTTTTGGGAACTCAAACGTTTCCACGCATCGGAAGTGGAGAATAATCAGATGGCAACGCGCGAAAAGCGACTGGCACAATTCGATGGCAACGGCGAACCTCCGCCGAACGAGATCGTCGAAGTGCTTTGCGAAGATCAGAGCGGCACATATCAGTTGCCGTTCGCCTGTCGCTTTACCGACGGTCATTGGCTCAATGACGAATCCGGCGGAACGGTCGAGGCGACCGTGATTGCCTGGCGCTTTCCTCGCGTCAAGCAAAGAGGCGTGGCTTAGGAGATCACAGAAGAGTCGCTATCGGCTTCCGCTTCGCGAGCGACGCGAAGCTCACGCTGAAGCAAAACCTGCGAGTGGGATGAAGCATCATCCCTCTCGCATTTGCTTGTATCAAAATGCGACGGGAAAATTCGCCGCCTTAAGGTTCGGAACACCCGTGGAACGAAGCGCGTCCGAATCAGTGATGGAGTGCCGTACGCTGTTGTTCACGGCTAGATGTCGGTGCCAGTCCGAGCAGGCGCACCACATGCAGAAGAACAACCAGCGGCCGCAGCCAACGGCCAACCACAAGAGTTAATTCCTCCGGAGACGACATGATCGGTGACTCCCAATCAGTTACTTCCAAGGCGTCACCGGCGGCACCTTGTCGGTGGCCGGCGGCATGTCGACGGTCTTGAAGTCCGCCGGGCTCACGATCTCCAGATATTCCATGTCCGGTGAGTAGTCGAAGAGGTAGTGCACGATACCGGGCCGCTGGTGCACGACGTCTCCGGCCTGCACCAGCGTCGGCTTGTCCTCGTACATGAAGCGCGCCCAGCCCTTCATCATGATCACGATCTGGAAATCGCAATCATGGCGATGCCAGCCGGTGCCATCCTCGGGCGGGCAATCGGGATTCGCCTTGACCAGATGGCAGATCACCTGGCCGCCGGTGGCATCGGCTATGCCGAGATCGCGGTAGAGGAAGAAGTCGCGCAGGCCGCCGCCCTTGAATTCGGTATCGCCTGGCTTGACATGAGAGAACTTGCTGACAACGGCATGCTGGTTCATTTGAAGCCTCCAACGTTCTCGATCGCGAGACCCGCGGCTACGCAAGGCGTCCAAATTTTCGGCAGCGTCGCATCGTCGCGTTCACAGCTTGGTTCGTGCCATGCGAAATCCGCGCCAGTCGCGCTGCGGCGCAGCGATTCCTGCAGATCGCTGTCGCCAAGCGGACGAAGCGCTTGGAACCAAGCCTGAATTTAAGTCGAGCGATTTTTCGCGGCGCAACCACCGCTCGCCTGCCGCTACTCGCGCGCGGCTGCCGTGGCACGAGCTTTAGGCAGTACTTGCACCGTGCTTGAGCCCGCTGAACGCGCACCCGGCAGGCAGCACTGCCTAATATTCGACCTCCAGCTCCTCGACGTCGGCGGGCTCAGCCTTGGCTGCCTCGACCCACTCCCGCATCTCCGGCATCGACATGATGGTCGCGGCATAGGCTGCGAGCATCGGCTCGAGCTTGACGTCATAGGTGATGAAGCGGGTGACGACCGGCGCATACATCGCGTCCGCCATGGTGCGGCGCTCACCGAACAGGAACGGTCCGCCTGACTCCGCGAGGCAGTCGCGCCAGATGCTGCAGATCCGGTCGATATCGGCCTGCGCGCGCGACCAGATCTTGAAGCCCGGGAAATGGCCTTTCAGATTGACCGGCAGTGATGCCCGCAGCGTCGTGAAGCCGGAGTGGATTTCACCGCAGATCGAGCGGCAATGTGCCCGCTTTATGCGGTCTTCCGGCAACAGACCGGCATTCGGCATGACCTCGTTGAGATACTCGGCGATCGCCAGCGTGTCCCAGACGGTCGCGCCCTCGTGGCGCAGGCAGGGCACCAGGATCGACGACGAGAGCAGCAGGAGTTCCGCACGGGCCGAGGCGTCGTCCGGAGCTGTGATCACCTCCTCGAATTCCAGCCTCGCGAATTTCGCCAGCAGCCAGCCACGCAGCGACCATGATGAATAGTTCTTGCTGCTGATGGTCAGTGTCGTTGCCATAGAGCCTTCCTTCACGCCTCAACCTCGACCGCAGGGACCCAAAGCCTCCAGCCTATCTTGCGGATATCGCCCCTGCTCATCGCCTGGGCGCCGAATATCCCAAGCAGCAAGCCACGTGCCAATTTCGAGGGCGGTTCGACTCCGCTTTGGCTTCGATATTGCATAGCAACGCGGGGCAAGGGGCGGTCGCGTATGATGTCAATGTCAATGATGTACCAAGCCTACCAGAATCACATGGACCTGACGGCACCATGGCGCACGGGGGCGGCGGCGGCACTTAGATATCTTAATCTGGTGCCGCAGGGGGCCTCGGACCGGCTGTTTGGCCGGCTTGCCGCCGCACTCGAACTGATCTCGCGCTCCACCCTGACCTACACCCGCCCCGACTATGGCATCGGCAGCGTGAGGGTGGGCAATCGCGAATTGGAGGTGCGGGAGGAAGTTGCCTACGCCACGCCGTTCGGATCGCTCCTGCACTTCAAGAAGATCGATGGACCCGAGCACCCGCGCCTGCTCTTAGTAGCGCCGATGTCCGGTCACTTCGCGACGCTATTGCGCAGCACGGTCATGACGCTGCTGCAGGATCACGACGTCTACATCACCGACTGGCACAATCCGCGCGACATTCCGCTCGACCAAGGTCGTTTCGGGCTCGAGGATTACACGGACCATCTCATCACCTTCCTCGATAAGCTCGGCCCGCGCGCGCACATGGTCGCCATCTGCCAGCCTTCAGTGTCGGCGCTGGCGGCGGCGGCGATCATGTCGGAGGACAATCACCCCGCGCGCCCCGCGTCGCTGACCTTGATGGCCGGGCCGATCGACACGCGCATCCAGCCGACCAAGGTCAACGAATTTGCCAAGAGCAAGCCGATAAAGTGGTTCGAGGACAACCTCATCAACTATGTCCCGATCCAGTGCCGGGGCGCGTTCCGAAAGGTCTATCCGGGCTTTGTGCAGCTCACCGCCTTCGTCTCCATGAACCTCGAGCGCCACATCAAGCAGCACATGGACCTCGCCAATCATCTTGCCAAGGGCGAGAAGGAGAAGGCAAACGTCATCAAGACTTTCTACGATGAATATTTCGCGGTGATGGATCTGCCGGCGGAATTCTACATCGAGACCGTGCGCGACGTGTTCCAGGAGCACCTGCTACCTCAGGGCAAGCTGATGCACCGGGGCCGGCCGGTGAATCCCGCTGCGATCAGACGCATGGGCCTGATGACGGTCGAAGGCGAGCGCGACGACATCTGCTCGATCGGCCAGACGCTCGCCGCGCAGGACCTCTGCACCGGCGTGCGCGGCTATCGCAAGGTGCACCACATGCAGGCTGGCGTCGGCCATTACGGTGTGTTCAGCGGCAAGCGCTGGAACAACGAGATCTATCCGCTGTTGCGCGACTTCGTGCACGTGAATTCGTGACAAGGCGAGCGCTTCTCTTTCCGTCATTGCGAGGAGCATAGCGACAAAGCAATCCATGCTTCCGCAAGCGGCGACATGGATTGCTTCGCTCGGCTCGCAATGACGGGTGGAGGCCCTAGCCACTCGCCCCCGCACGCAATAGTCTGCCCAACGCGACGAGCACCTAGAAAATTGTCCCGGGAGAAAAACGACCATGCGGCCCTTCGCGACTTTTCGCGCGCTCGCACTTGCCCTCGCCGCCGCCCTCTTCCTCACCGCCTCCGCATCCGCCGCCGAAATCCACGTAATGATCTCGGGCGGGCTAACTGCCGCCTACAAAGCCCTGGTGCCGGAATTCGAGCGCAGGACCGGCCACAAGGTGTCGACCGCCTATGGACCGTCGATGGGAACCACCGTCAACGCAATTCCGGTGCGGCTCGAGCGCGGCGAGCCCGCCGATGTGCTCATCATGGTCGGCTACGCCCTCAATGACCTCGCCGCGCAAGGCAAGGTGATAGCCGACAGCCGCGTCGAACTCGTCAAATCGCCGATCGGAATCGCGGTGAAATCAGGCGCGCCAAAGCCGGACATCAGCTCGGCGGATGCCGTGAAGCGCGCGCTGCTCGCGGCAAAGTCGATCGCCTATTCCGACAGCGCCAGCGGCGTCTACGTATCGACCGACATGTTCCAGAAGCTCGGCATTGCCGAAGCGATGAAGGACAAAGCAAGAAAGATTCCGGCCACGCCCGTCGGCGAGATCGTGGCCAAGGGCGAAGCCGAGATCGGCTTGCAGCAGATCAGCGAGCTGAAGCCCGTTGCCGGCATCGATATCGTCGGGCCGCTGCCGGATGAGCTGCAGAAGATCACGGTGTTTTCCGCCGGGATCGCCAGCGCCTCCAAGGAGCCCGACGCAGGACGCGCGTTGATCCACTTCCTCGCATCGCCCGACGCCCGCGCTGAGCTGATCAAGAGCGGACTGGACCCGATCCCCTCCGGCACCACACACTAATGAAAGCGATGCGCCCCGTAGGCCAAGAGGAGAACCAGGGCGAGCGCCAGCACGAGCGTCGTACATTTCCAGAACAATAGTGGGTTGCGCTCAATCAGCGGGGTTGATGACGTCGTGAGATATTTTGCGTTGGGATTGCGGAGGTCGAACAAGAACTCCGACAGACTGTCATATCGCTTATATGGATTGGGATGCACGGCCCGCTCCATTGCTCGATCGACCCAGATCGGGATGTCCGGACGGATGTGCGTGGCCGGGCCGTAGATGAGCTTGTTGAAGTCCGATCGGGTCCTCGCGCGGGCGACCCGGGCGCCATAAGGCAGCCGTCCCGTCAGCATGTGATAGGTGATGACTCCGAGCGAGTACAGATCCGAGCGCGGCGTGCCAGGCTCGCCCAGGAAATATTCCGGGGCAGTGTATTGCTGGGTGCCGAGAATCTCGTTGCGGCCGTCCAAGGGCGCCGCCTCGACTACGCCGGTGATCCTGGTCGATCCGAAATCGATGATCTTCACCGTGCCGGTCTTGTCGATCATGATGTTGTCGGGCCTGATGTCCTGGTGCAGCATCTCCTTGCGGTGGAAGGCGCGGATGCCCTTGGCGATTTGCTCGACAATGCCGCGAACCGTCTCAAGCTGCGGGCTCGGATTGTCGATCATCCATTGCCGAAGCGTCTGCCCGTCGATGAATTCGGTCACGACGTAGAGACAATTGCGCTTGCGCGGTGGCGTCCAGGGCTTCAGCACATGCGGGCTGTCGATGCGCTTGGCGACCCATTCCTCCATCATGAACCGCTTCAGATAGGCGGGATCGTCGCGCAGATCGATCGACGGAATCTTGATTGTCACCGTGGTGCCGGTGTCGTCATCAACGGCGAGGTAGATGTGGCTGCAGCTGCTGCCATGCAGTTCGCGCACGATGGTGTAGCCGTCGAACGCCATCCTGGCTTCCAAGAGCGGCGGCAACGGCAACTCGCTCGATTGGCCGAACGCCTCGCTGGCGCTGCTCTCCGGCAGTTCGTCGATACGCACGATCTGGACGGTGAGATTGTCCTGGCTACCGCGCTCATAGGCCTGCTCGACGATGGCCTTCGCCGCCTTGTCGAGGTCATCGGCGCCGTCGACGATTATCTTTGCCAACTGGCGCGGTGCGACGTGCTCATAGATGCCGTCGGTCGCCAACAGGAACATGTCGCCCGGCTCGACCCTGAACGACTGGTAGTCGATCTCGACCTGGGCATTAACGCCCAAGGCACGGCCGAGATAGCTCTGCACCGAGGACAAGACCACGCGGTGGTCGGTGGTCAGTTGCTCAAGGCTGTTGCCGGCGAGGCGATAGATCCGGCAGTCGCCGACGTGGAAGATATGCGCGGTGGTCGACTTGATCACCATGGCGCTCAGCGTGCAGACATAGCCCTTGTCCTTTTCGTAAGGGTTTTGGCTGCGCCGGGTCTGAGCATGCAGCCACGAATTGGTGGCTTCCAGCACGCGCTGCGCCGAGGTCTTCACCGACCAGGATTCCGAGGTGCAGTAATAGTCGGTCAGGAACCCCTTGACGGCCGACTCGCTTGCAATACGGCTGACGCTGCTCGAGCTGATCCCATCGGCGAGCACGATCGCGATGCCCTTCAGGCCGAGCAGCGGCTCGCTCGGAATCAGGATGCCATGGAAATCCTGATTGGTTTCCTTGCGGCCTTTATCGGAACATTGCCCGACCGATATTTTCAAATGGCGCGACATCGCGAGGTGAAGAGGCAATGGGTCTCTCCGCAAAGGAGAGACCCATATGCGCGATCAGATCAAGCCGCGAGGCGCTGGCGCTCGCGCTTCGGCGCTGTCTTCACATGGGTGGCGTAGAGCGTCAGCCCGGTGAAGGCGAGACCGCCGACGAGGTTGCCGAGCACGGTCGGAATCTCATTCCAGATCAGATAATCCATGATCGTGAACTTGCCGCCGAGCAGCAGCCCCGAAGGGAACAGGAACATGTTCACGACCGAATGCTCGAAGGTCATGAAGAAGAACAGCATGATCGGCATCCACATCGCGATCACTTTGCCGCTGACGGTGGTCGAGATCATTGCGCCGACGACGCCGGCAGAGACCATCCAGTTGCAGAGCATGCCGCGGACGAACAGCGTCAGCATGCCCGCCGCGCCGTGCGCGGCATAACCGACCGTGCGGCTTTCGCCGATGGTGCCGATGATCTGACCGACCTTGTCGGGCGGCGAAGAGAAGCCGAAGGTCGAGACGATCGCCATCATCACAGCCACGGTGAAGGCGCCGGCAAAATTCCCGATGAACACCAAGCCCCAGTTGCGCAGCACGCCGCCGAGCGTCACGCCCGGCCGCCTGTCGATCCAGGCCAGCGGCGACAGCACGAACACGCCGGTCAGAAGATCGAAGCCGAACAGATAGAGCATGCAGAAACCGACCGGAAACAGCGCCGCGCCGACGATCGGCACACCGGTCGATACGTTGACGCTCACCGCAAAGGCCGCGGCGAGCGCCAGGATCGCGCCTGCCATATAAGCACGGATCACCGTGTCGCGCGTCGACATGAAGATCTTCGACTCACCCGCGTCCACCATCTTGGTGACAAATTCCGAAGGCACGAGATAGGCCATTCCAGTTCCCCTTGTTCGCAAAACCAACAACACCGCGGCTCGGCCGCAGCGCGGATATGAAGGATGAGTGGCCGTCCTGGACGCGCGCCGGATCTACGGCGCGACAGGAATGAGACAATTCCTGCTGCGACGCTGCGGTTGGCGGAGCCCAGTTGGAACAGGGATATGGGGTGGCGTCTTTAACGACTGCTCGGCGCGTGCGAATAAGGTCGCTTTGATCCCTGCACCTTCAGCCAACGCTGGCCTAGGCAATCCGAAGGACGGCAGTCGTCATTGACTGGTACATCCAAAAGCAATCGATGTGCCAACAGCGGTGCTCGCCGATCGGTGGAGAACGGCCGGGAATTGCAGGGCTTTAGGCAGTTGTCGCTGCGCCGCCCTGGTGAAGCCGTGCCGCTGATTTGGGCACGCTGCCTATACGGCACGCACACTGAGGACTGGGCGCCTATTTGGCCTGCGTCCGGATCGGCGCGTCCTTCAGCCCGTTATTGTCATAGGCTTTGCGGAGCGTGCCGTTGGCAGTCGCTTCCGTCATGAACTTGGTCGCAAAAGTCGCCGACAGCGGATGATTCAGCGGGACCGCGACCGCAGTCACCGTCTGCTTGAAGGTTTCGTCCAGCACCCGGGTGCCCGGAATCTTCTTCGCCATCGCATTGAGCTGGTCGCGCGAGAGTGCGAACGCGTCGACCTCGCCGCTCTTCAGGAGATTGAAGATCTCGTCATAGGTCTGATAGCCCGTCACCTTGGCGTTCTTCAGGTGCGCGATCGCACCCCGCATGGTGGTGGTGTTGTTGACGGCGGCGACCTTGACGCCCGGCTGGTCGAGGCTGGCGAAATTCGTCACCGCCGAGCCCGGCCTGACGATGTAGGTGGCGTCCGCGACCTCATAAATCGGGCCGAACATCATCTTGGTTTCGCGCTCTGGATCCTTGGGCAGGAAGGTGACGTCCCAGGTGCCCTTCGATGCCGCATCGGTGATCTGTCCAGAATTCTGGTGCACGACATATTCAACGGGTACGCCGAGCTGCGTGGCCATTGCCTTGCCGAGATCGACCGGCACGCCGGCATAGCCGGTTTCGGCCTTGGTGCACCAGAACGCACCGCCCGCCGGACTGATCGCAATCGCGACGCGGAGCTTGCCGGTCGGCGCGATCTCGTCCTTCAGCGCGTCGGCACTGGCGGGTACGGCCATCATGGCAACCGCGACAACAAGGCCTGCGATAAGGGGCAATTGACTGGGCATCGGCTTCCTCCACGCCGAGGCTGTTGCCCGGCTGTTGCAGCAACAAACCGCATGATGGGGAAACAGGCAACCGCCAGTTTTCGGAAGCCGGCCGACACTACAAATTCATCTGACGCGGATCGTGATCTTCTCCGACACGACCGGCGGCTTAAACGGATAGTGCTTGGCGTCGCCGAGCACGAGCTGCAAGGTATGTTTGCCGGGGGGCAGCTCGATACGCGCCTCGGTCTGGCCGGCACCGAAATGCAGGTGGGACTTGTCCGATGGGATCGGCTCGTTCGGATTGAGCGGCTCGTTGACGTCGATCAGCAGATGGTGATGACCGGCGTTCGCATAGTCGTCGCCGGCATGGGTCACGCCCATGTTGCGCAGGCCGAAGCGGGCCCAGAATGCGCCCTTGATGGTCGCGCCATTCTGCGGCCAGACAAAATACAGGACCGCATCCTTCGGTGCAGGTTTATCCTGCGCGTGCGCAACGTTCGTAAGCGACGACAGGACCGCAGAAATCAGAAGTGTACGCGCAACTCTCATTGCCCCCCTCCCCGATCCAAATACTTTAAGGCGACAGCGCGACCCGGAAGCCATGGGTCGGATATCGAACGTTGGTGTCGTAGTTATCCCGATTGGCCGGTCGCACATAACGCGTGTCATTCTTCCAGGAGCCGGAGCGGAGCACATGGGATGTGCAGTCTCCGCCAAGCCAGGGAGAACCATCAGCCGGGGCACCCTGATAATTCTTGTGCCAGCAATCCTCGACCCACTGGTCGACCCCGCCGCCCATGTCATGCAGGCCGAACGGATTGGACTTGAAGTTACCGACCTTGGTCGGCTGCTCGGCGGCGGTGCTGTCGCCGCAATCCTTGCAACTGGCCATGCCCGGCTGCATCTGCTCGCCCCACCAATATCTGGTCTGCGTTCCGCCGCGGGCGGCAAACTCCCATTCGGCTTCGCTCGGAAGCCGATAGGCCTTCTTCGTGACGTCCGCGAGCCAGGTGACGTATTGCTTGGCATCGCTCCAGCTCACATTCGTGACCGGCGCCTCGTCCTTTCCGGTCGCCGTGAAGCCGCACACCTTGGCGGCGGCGCACGCGTTCCATTCGCGGACCGTGACCGGATATTTGGCGATGGCGAATGGCTTGACCGTCACCCTTCGGATCGGCCGCTCCGACGCGTCGTCATTGCTGCCCATCGAGAAGCTGCCGCCCTGAAGCGCGACCATCTCGGGCTCCCGCACGGACGGCGTGGGCGGCGTCGGGGGCGCGACCGCCGTCACGGCCGGGCTAGCGGAGGGCTGCGGCGGCTGCGGTTGCGCCGTGGGACTGGCAGCGGGAGCTGCCGCCTGTTTCGTGGCGGGCGCCGGCTCGGCCGCCTTCGGCGATGCCGCGGGCGACGGTGATGCCGCTGGCGCCGGGGTTCGCACCGCCAGCTTTTCGCTCCGCGGTATCAGCAAGGACCAGAGGATGCCGCCGGCGATGATCGCGAGCGTGATGCTGAGCAGAAAGATCAGGACGTTCTCGCGCCGCCGGCGCGTCCGCTGGAAGGCCGCGGCATCCGGCAGCACGCGATAGACCCGCACCGGGTCGGTGATGTTCTTGACTTTGCGGTCGCCGAGCGACTCGTAACCGCACACCAGCTTGTGCTTGATCTGCTCGTAGATGCCGCCGGAAATGAAGACCTGCCCCGGCTCGGCGATCCCTTCAAGGCGCGAGGCAACGTTGACGCCGTCGCCATAGATGTCGTCGGGCTCGATGATGACGTCGCCGAGATTGACGCCGATCCGGTACTCGATCCAGTAGTCCCTCGGTACCGCCGCGTTGCGGCCGACCAGGTTCTGCTGGATCACGATGCTGCACCTGACGGCTTCGACCGGACTGTCGAACATCGCAATGAAGCCGTCGCCGGTCGTCTTCACCAGCTTGCCGTGATGCTCGACGATGGTCGGCTCGATCAGGTCGCGCTCGATCCGCTTGACGCGGTTGTGCGTGCCCTCCTCATCGAGCTGCATCAGACGGCTGTAGCCGGCGATGTCGCCTGCGACGATCGCGGCAAGGCGCCGCGGCGTCGGATCACCCGGCGGCCGCTCGTGCCTGCCCGACTTGAAGTCGCGAATCTCACCCATGGATCGGTTGGGCTCCAAAAACCGCAAATACAGCGTTGAGGCGCAATTAGCCTCAGCCCCCGAAACCTAAAGGTCTACCCATAAAGAGCCTATCACACTCCTTACCCCGAACAAGTTTGCCAGATATTGTGCAACGCATGAAGTGATGCAGTTCACATAACGATCAACCTTGCGTGTCCGCGACGAAATATCCCCGGCCTCAGTTCGCCTGCGGCGCCGGCGTCCTGATCTCATTGGGCAGGATAATAGCCGCTGCGATCGCCAATAGACAGAGCGCGGCGAACGCGCGCAACATGGTGACGAACCCGCCCTGCTCATAAAGCCAGGCGACCAGTCCGACCGAGGCGCCGGCCGCGGTAAAGCCGACGAAATAGCGCACCGCATAGGCGCGCGACCGCCATTCCTCGCTGGTGTATTTGCCGACCATGGCATCGTTGACCGTGACCTGGCCGAACGCGCCCATCACGATGCCGATCGACACCAGGATCAGCGGCAGGTCCGACAGCGTCGCTGCCAGATAGAGGAACGGCGCCAGCATGAAGGACAGCGGCAGCGCCACCGTCTTGAGCGAATGGTGGTCGAGCAATTTGCCGATCGTGTACTGCGTCATCGCGCCGAACACATAGACGCAGGCTGCGATCACGCCGAGCAGCGCCGGGCTCCTGGTCAGGTCGGCGAGCCGTTCGGCGAACAGTTTCGGCAGCGCCACCGTCACCGCGTTGAAGGTGGTGGAGATCGCGATCACCACGATCAGGAGCGACAGGATCACGCGCCACATCTCCTTCTTCGCGACGCGCGCCTGGGCTGCGGCCTGCTTGCTGCCCTTGCGATCCTCATGCACCACGGTCAGCGCGAAGGCGATGCCGAGCAGCACGGTGACGATGCCGGGAATGATGAAGGCAAAGCGCCAACCGAGATACTGGCCGATCACGCCGGTGACCAGCGCCGAGGAGGCGACGCCGAGATTACCCCAGACCCCGTTCAGCCCCATCTCGCGGCCGAGCTTGTCGGCATAGGACACGATCATGGCAGTGCCGACCGGATGGTAGATCGAGGCGAACACGCCGATCGCCAGCAGCGCCGCACCAAGCTGCAGCGGGGTCTGCACGAAGCCGACCGAAATCATGGACAGCCCGATGCCGATGAAGAAGATCACCATCATATGGCGGCGGCTCCAGCGGTCGCCGAGCCAGCCTGTCAGCAGCGAGCCGGCGCCGAAGGCGATGAAGCCCGGGGTGGCGTATGGCAGCAATTCCGAATAGGCCATGCCGAGCGCCGGCCCCATCACGATGACGGCGGCGGCGAAGATCAGCATCGAATAATGGTCAATGAAATGGGCGGCGTTGACGTAGGTGATCACCCGGCTGGGGCTGTTCATGCGTTGATCCTGTTTCGATCCCTTTAGAAGTCCTCTTGAGATGTCCCCTTAGATGTCCCTTTGGGGAATCCTCTTGCTTCCGGAACTAGGTTATAGGGAGTTGTCCTGACGGGATGTCGCCAATGACTGTCGCCGAAACGCCAATTGCCGCGATCTTGCGGGGCCAACGCGCCACCGGCGACGGCGTGCATCTGGTCGCGCGTCACTACCGGCGCGGCGTGCGGCTCGACACCCACATCCACCGCGAGTCGCAACTGGTCTACGCCGCCGAAGGCACGATGCAGGTGACGACGCCGAAGGGCCGCTGGCTGGTGCCGCCGGACCGCGCGGTGTGGGTGCCGGCCTTGATGGAGCATTCGATCGACGTGCTCGCCGACATCCAGATGCGGACGCTGTATTTCGAATTGCCGTGGCTGAAGCGCAACGCGCGCGGCAACAGCCTCGGTGCCGAATTCGTCGTGCGGATATCGCCGCTCTTGCATCAGACCATCCTGGCGCTGTTCGACAGACGGGACGATCACGAGCGGACTGCGCTTCTGCTGCAACTGGTCATGCTGGAACTGGACCAGGCCGAGGATTCCGCGACCTTCATTCCGCTGCCGCAGGAACCGCGCTGCCGGCGCGCCGCCAGCATCGTCCTCGCCAATCCAACCGCCCAATATGAAATCGAGACGCTGGCACGCGAGGTCGGCACGTCGGCGCGAACCTTGTCGCGCCTGTTCTCGTCGGAGACGCAGCTCAGTTTCAAGAGCTGGTGCCAGCGCGCCCGCATCGCAGCCGCAATCGAACGGTTGTCGACAGAATCTAATGTGTCGATCAAGCAGATCGCCTCCGACCTCGGTTATGCCAGCGTTCCGGCGTTCTCCCATGCGTTCCGCCAGGTGACCGGCAAGACGCCGACGGAGTTTGCGGGCAAGGAATGAACGCGAGACTTCATTGGCAAGTCATGACAAAATGGTGTTCTTGAGTATAGTCGGCAGGAACCTAAATCCTATGTAAGGTTCGGTGTAATCGGATTCGATCCCTCCCATGGCCAATGCCTTTTTCTCCGACCTGCTGGCAACGATTTCCGAGCGCGGCCGCACGCTGCTCCGGCGAGGCAATTCGTTGGAAACGAAGCAGGACGCCTCCGAGCTTCTTGAATTGTGCGAGGCGCTGCTCTCGGGCCGTGGCGAAGCCTCCGGCACTGCGATGGCGCGCGAGGTGCTCGACCGCTATCACCATCTCGACGCCGCGGGGCGGCTGGCGTTTTTCCAGACGCTCTCCCGGGATTTCGGGCCTGACCGCGCCAAGCTGATGCAGGCGATCGAGGCCTGGCGCAAGGGTTCCGACGACGGTGAAGCCAGCGATTTGCATTTCGCCTCCGAGCCGCGCCGGCAGGAACTGATCCGCCGGCTCAACCGCGCGCCGGGCGGCACCAGCGAACTGGTGTCGATGCGCGCCGATCTGCTCAACTTGATGAAGGGCAACAAGGACCTGGAGTCGCTCGACCGCGACGTCACCCATCTGCTCTCTTCTTGGTTCAACAGGGGATTTCTCGTGCTGCGCAGGATAGACTGGTCGACACCGGCCAATATTCTGGAGAAGATCATTCGCTACGAGGCGGTGCATGAGATCCGCGACTGGAACGACTTGCGCCGCCGCATCGATCCCATCGATCGCCGTTGCTACGCGTTCTTCCATCCGGCGCTGAACGACGAACCGCTGATCTTCGTCGAGGTCGCGCTGACCGAGACGATCCCCGGCGCGATCGCACCTCTGCTCGCCGAGCAGCGCGAGCCGGTGCCGATCGAGCGCGCCCGCACCGCCGTGTTCTATTCGATCTCGAACACCCAGCGCGGGCTCGGCGGCATCTCCTTCGGCAGTTTCCTGATCAAGCAGGTGGTCGAGGAATTGCGCCGCGAATTGCTGAAGCTCGACACCTTCGTGACGCTGTCGCCGGTGCCGGGCTTCGTGCAATGGCTGAGGCAGGCGAGCGACGCCCCGCTCTCCGACGAGGATCGGCTGCTGCTCGAAGGGCTCGGCAAGCCCGACTGGTTCGACATTGCCGAACTGGCCGCGCAGCTCCGGACCGTGCTGGAGCCGCTCGCCGCCTATTATTTCCTGAAAGCGCGAACGCCGAAGGGACGGCTGATCGATTCGGTGGCGCGCTTCCACCTCGGCAACGGCGCGCGGCTGGAGCGCATCAATTGGCTCGGCGACCTCTCGCCGAAAGGCTTGCGCGAATCCGCCGGCATCATGGTCAATTATCTCTATCGCCTCGACGATATCGAGAAGAACCACGAAGCCTACGCCAACAACGGCGAGGTGATCGCTTCCAGCGCCGTGAAGAAGCTGCTCAAGGGCGAAGGCCGCCGGCTGCTCGAGATGCGGCTGTCGTGACGGGCGAAGCATTAGCGTGAGCGCCATCACTGTGTGGGGTGGGCAATCGGCACGCTCTCTCCACGTCATTGCGAGCGCAGCGAAGCAATCCATGTCTCCACAAGCGGCGCGATGGATTGCTTCGCTGCGCTCGCAATGACGGGCGGAGAATTCTGATTCAATTGTCAAACAGCTCTCTGCTGTCATCGTCCGGCTTGACCGGACGATCCAGTATTCCAGAGACAGCAGAGCTTGAGCCGAGAGGCCGCCGGATACTGGATGCCGCTTTCGCGGGCATGACGATGGAGTGCGAGGAAACAGCAGTTCGCATTCTCGCGGCGCATTGCGCCCGAGCTTTGCATCTCGTTCCACCCTCTCATTGAACAGAGGGCGCAGGGAAAGCCGGGTGCTGGTTGCACCCGTGGGTCCCGTGCAACAAAAAGCACGGGGGTAGGACCACAGGTTCAACCGAAGCATTCCGGCTTTCCCTGCGCGATGGTGTTACGGCTTACTTCGTGCTCTTCCCGGTGACCGGGCTTTCTTGCCACCGTCACCCGCGGCAGCTCTTGCTGCTCGCGAGCTTAGCGCCAGCGTCGGGGCGCCAGAACCACACGACTTCGCCGTCCACGGATAGCTGCGCTCGTCGTTCACAGCACCCGCGTCCACCGCATCTCACCGCAACGTTCGTGACGATCGCGAGCCGCCCCTCATTCGGGTGAGACGCGCGGAGTTAAATCACTGATTTGCCCGACGACGGAAGCGGAATGTTTTTTGCGCGAGGGCTGGACAGAGCAAATCACGTTGATCGGCTTAAGGAAAATCGCGCGAATGATACGACGCCGTCATGCCCGGGCTTGACCCGGGCATCCACGTCCTTCCACGCGCCCGCGACAACGTGGATGGCCGGGTCAAGCCCGGCCATGACGGAGGAAAGGATTGCGCGATGCGTCCCCCCGTCATTCCGGGGCGATGCGAAGCATCGAGCCCGGAATCCATTTCACTGCTTGCGCATGCGGCCCAATGGATTCCGGGTTCGTCCTTCGGACGCCCCGGAATGACGGCGGAGATTCAATGGCGCGAGCGTGGCTTACTCCGCGAGCGCCTTCATCTCCTTGTAGAGATCGCTCTTGCCCTCGAATCCGATGCCGGGAAGATCGGGCATGGTGATGTGGCCATTCTCGACGCGCACGCCGTCGGGGAAGCCGCCATAGGGCTGGAACAGATCGGGGTAGCTCTCATTACCGCCGAGGCCGAGGCCGGCGGCAATGTTCAGCGACATCTGGTGGCCGCCATGCGGGATGCAGCGGCTTGGCGACCAGCCGTGGGTCTTCAGCACTTGCAGCGTGCGCTGATATTCGCAGAGGCCGTAGGACAGCGCGCAGTCGAACTGCAGCCAATCACGGTCCGGCCGCATGCTGCCATAGCGGACGAGATTGCGCGCATCCTGATGGCTGAACAGGTTCTCGCCGGTCGCCATCGGCGCGGGATAGAATTCCGCGAGCGCGGCCTGCAGCGCGAAGTCGAGGGGATCGCCCGCTTCCTCGTACCAGAACAGCGGGTAGTCCCGCAGCATTTTTGCATACGCGATCGCGGTCTCCAGATCGAAACGGCCGTTGGCATCGACCGCGAGCTGCGCGTCCTTGCCGATCTCCTTCAGCACGGCCTCGATCCGCTCGCTGTCTTCGGTTAAAGGCGCGCCGCCGATCTTCATCTTCACGACATTGTAGCCGCGGTCGAGATAGCCACGCATCTCCGCACGCAGCGCGGAGAGATCCTTGCCGGGATAATAGTAGCCGCCGGCGGCATAGACGAAGACGCGCGGATTGGCCTTGAGGCCATCCCGCTCGGCGAGCAGGCGGAACAGCGGCTTGTTCGCGATCTTCGCAACCGCATCCCACACCGCCATGTCGATGGTGCCGACCGCCACCGAGCGCTCGCCGTGGCCGCCGGGCTTCTCGTTCGACATCATGGTCGACCAGACCTTGTCCGGATCGAGATTGTCGCCGCTCGCATCAAGCAGCGTCTTCGGATCGGCCTCGAGCAGCCGCGGCGCAAAGCGCTCGCGGATCAGGCCGCCCTGCCCGTAGCGGCCGTTCGAGTTGAAGCCATAACCAACCACGCGCTTGCCGTCGCGCACGACGTCGGTGACGACGGCAACCAGGCTCGTCGTCATCTTGCTGAAATCGATATAGGCGTTGCGGATCGGCGAGGCGATCGGCTTTGTCACTTCGCGAACGTCGATGATGCGGACGGACATGTGTGTTTGGCCTTTGGGTTTCTCGTCATGCCCGGGCTTGTCCCGGGCATCCACGTTTTTGCTCGCGGCGGAAAAGACGTGGATGGCCGGGACAAGCCCGGCCATGACGGAGTGAACTACTTGCGCTTCAGATGTTACGACTTCGGCTTATCGCGGAAATACGGCTCGACCGGGCCGTGGACCTTGATGGTCAGCGGATTTCCATAGCGGTCCTTGGCGTTGCCGGCGGTGACGCGCACCCAGCCTTCGCTGACGCAATACTCCTCGACATTGGTCTTTTCGACGCCCTTGAAGCGGATGCCGACGTCGCGCGCCAGGATATCCGCGTTGTAGTATGGGCTGTTCGGATCGACCGACAGGCGGTCCGGCAGCTCGTCGTGGGTGGTTTCGTTGTTCTCGCTCATAGCAGGGCCTCGATTGCAGTCTTCAGTCCTTCGGGCCGCGCGGTGGGCGCATGGCGCGCCACCACCCCGCCCGATCGGTCGACCAGGAATTTGGTGAAATTCCATTTGATCGACGGGCCGAGCAGGCCCGATTTCTCGTTCTTCAAGTAGTTGTACAACGGATGCGCATTCGCGCCATTCACCTCGATCTTGGCAAACATCGGGAACGTCACCGCGTAGTTGGTTTCGCAGAACTCCGCGATCTGTCTTTCATCGCCCGGTTCCTGCGCGCCGAACTGGTTACAGGGAAAGCCGAGCACGGAAAAGCCGCGCGGCGAGAGCCCCAGATAGAGCTCCTGCAGGCCCTTGTATTGCGGCGTGAAGCCGCACGCGCTGGCGGTGTTGACGATGAGCAGCACCTGCCCCTCGAACCGCTTCAGGGGCACTTCATCTCCGACCAGCGAGCGGGCCGTGAAATCGTAGACGCTTGGCATTGGCTTTACCTCGCCCCGCTTGCGGGCAGAGGTCGAAATTCAAGCAGCGCTTGAATTTCGGGTGAGGGGGAGCCTCCACGAGTACAACTGTCACCGTGATCGCGGAGAAAGCCCCTCACCCCGACCCTCTCCCCGTAAGAACGGGGAGAGGGAGAAGCGCCGTCGTCACTTCGACCTAAGATCGTCATGTTCGATTCTTCGCTCAGCCTGCAGGATCAATGACCGCGGACGGCGTGCCGCCGGCTTCGATTGCCTCGCCCGCGGCAAGGCAGAGATCTTCGCGATAGCGGCCAGAGACCAGTTGGACGCCGACGGGAATGCAGCCGACCAATCCTGTGCTCACAACCAGCCCCGGCAGGCCCATGAAGGGAATGGCGATCTGCGGCAGTTGCGCGTGCCAGACCCGGGCAAAGGAGGCATCGTCCTTGCAGTCGAGTTGATCGGGGAACGGCAATTCGCCGGAGACTGGCATCAGCAGCACCGCGTATTGCTCGAAGAACGCCAGCCATTCGCGCGTCAATGTCGCCCGGCGCGTCAGCGCCTTCGAAAGATCGAATGGATGCACCTTGGCGCGGTTGCCGCGCAGGCAGGCCAGCGCGCCGGGATCGCCCTCGCGCTCGGCAGCGGCGAGCTGCGCCTCATAGCCATCGCCGAGCCAGAGTTTTGTCTGAAGGTCGGCGGCTTCGCGCAGCGGCGGCGTTGCCGTGATCTCCTCGACGGTCCAGCCGGCACGCTCCAGCCGCTTGCCGGCGTCCGCCACCGCAGCCTTCACCTCGGCGACCGGATTGAGACCGTCGGGATCGAGGCACATCGCGACGCGCTTCGGCACGGAAGGTCCCTCCAGCGGCACCGGCATCCACCAGGGATCTCTGATATCACGGGCCGACATCGCCGCGAGCGCGATGCGCAGATCGCCAACGGTGCGCGCCAGCGGTCCCGAGACCGCGCTGATCTGCGGGCCGATCGGCCGCTCCGGCAGCGCCGCGTTAAAGGCGGGGATGCGACCCATGGTCGGCCGCAGGCCATGCACGCCGCAGGCATAGGCCGGATAGCGGATCGAGCCCGCGATATCGGTGCCATGCGCGATATGCCCGATGCCGGCCGCCACCGCCGACCCCGCGCCGCCGGACGAGCCGCCTGGCGTAAGGTTCGGATCGCGGGGGTTCTTGGTGTCGCCATGGATCAGGTTGGTGGTGAACCAGCGATAGGAGAAGGCCGGGCAGTTGGTGCGGCCGAGCAGGACGGCGCCCGCCTTGCGCAAATTCTCCACCACGGGATTGTCGGCCTTCGCGATCACGTCGCGCTGCAGCGTCAAGCCGTTGGTGGTGGCAAACCCTTCCTGGTCGACATTGACCTTGATCGTGACAGGGACGCCGCCGAGCGCGCCGACCTCCTCGCCGCGGCCGATCGCGGCATCGATGGCGTCCGCCTGCGCCAGCACGTCCGCAGGCCTGTGGTCGACCACGGCATTGAGCCTGGGATTGACCGCGTCCAGCCGCGCCAGGGCGGCAGTCGCCGCCTCCCTCGCCGAAACCTTTTTCGATTTGATCAGGCCGGCCAGATCCGCGGCCGACAGGCGCCAAAGTTCTTCCATTGCCGACTCCGTTGCGACGGGCGTGTTTTAGCGTCACCGTGCTGACGTGGCCAGCGCAAGGATGAGGGGGGTCTCCGCGAAAAACGGTGACGCCGTCATTCCGGGGCGCGCGGAGCGCGAGCCCGGAATCCATCGGGCCGCAGTTGCGAGCGGAGAAATGGATTCCGGGCTCGATGCTATCGCATCGCCCCGGAATGACGATCGCGGACGTAATCTCGGACCCCACTCACCCGAACAGCGCGTTTTAGCGGTAGTGGGCGATGTAGTAGGCCAGTTCGGCGATCTGTTCCTTCGTCACAGGCTGCATCACGTCGGCCATGGTGCCGTCATAGCCGTGGCGGGTGTTGTCCTTGTATTCGCTGAGCGTCTTATTGAGATAGTCCTCGCGCTGGTTGGCGATGCGCGGGACGTTATCATTGCCGGAGAAATCCGGCCTGTGGCAGTTGTTGCAGAGATATTGATGCGCGAGCGCCTGGCCGCGCGCCATGCGGGCGGAATCGCCGGCCTCGGCGGGCGATGCCGGCTTCGGCAGGGTGGCGATAAAGTCGGAAAAGGTGCGGAGGTCGTCGTCGGACAGATCCTTCGCCATCTCGTTCATGGTGTCGAACGCGCGCAGCTTCTCGCGGAACATGAAGAGCTGGATCAGCACGTAAGCCGCTTGCTGGGCGCCGAGCGAAGGCGTGTTCTCGGTCTCGGACGTGCCCCGCTCGCCGTGGCAGGCAAGACAGGGCGCGGCGCGCTCCTGAATGGTCTCAGCTCTGGCGGCGAAGGTGATGGATGCGAGGGCGAGCGCGGCGACTATTTTTTTGTACATCGATCTTTCCTGGCGCTCGTCATTGCGAGGAGCGACGCGACGAAGCAATCCACTTCGCCACTTGCGGAGGCATGGATTGCTTCCGCCTTCGCTCTTTGAGCTACGGCGGACAAGTCGCTTCGCTTGCAATGACGGAGAGTACGACCTACTGCCCCGCGACCTTCTGCTTGCCGTAGCTGATGCGGTAGACGGCGCCGTTCCAATCGTCGGAGACGAGCAGCGAACCGTCCTTCAACTGCATCACGTCGACGGGACGGCCGACATATTTGTTATCCTCGAGGAAGCCGGTGAGGAACGGCTCGACCGACTTCACCTTGCCGTCCTTGTCGAGCTTGACCACGACGACGTCGCCGCCCTCCTTCTTCGACTTGTTCCAGGAGCCGTGACGCGCGACGAAGATCGCGTTCTTGTAGGCTTTCGGGAACATGTTGCCGGTGTAGAAGCGCATGCCGAGCGAAGCGGTGTGCGGGCCCATCAGGCCGACCGGCGGGGTATAGTCGCTGCAGGATTTGCCCCAGCCGAGCTCCTGGTCGATGATGTTGCCCTGGTAGCAGAACGGCGCGCCGAAATCCTCGCCGGCCTTGGTCACGCGGTTGAGCTCATCCTCCGGCACCGTCTCGGACAGCCAGTCGCGGCCGTTGTCGGTGAAGTAGAGGTGCTTGGTCTCCGGATTCCAGTCGAAGCCGACCGTGTTGCGCACGCCGACCGCATAGACTTCCGCACCCGAGCCATCGAGATTGATGCGCCGGATCTGGCCATGCGCATCGTCGTGCAGCACGTTGTTGCCGGGCTGGCCGACCGGGACATAGAGCTTGTTGTCCGGGCCGATGGCGATGAACTTCCAGCCATGGGCCTCGTCCTTCGGCAGATTGTCATAGATCACCGTCGGCTTCGGCGGACTGTCGATGACATCGTCGATCTTCTCGATCTTGGAGATCTTCGAGAGCTCCGCGATGTAGAGCGTGCCGTCCTTGAAGGCGACGCCGTTCGGGCGATAGAGGCCGGAGGCGATCACCTTCACCTGGCGTTTGCCGTCCTTGTTGACGATGGCATAGACCTTGTCGACCAGGCGGCTGCCGACGAACACCGTGCCTTTGTCGCTCTGCGCCAGCGACCGCGCATTTGCCATGCCGGCGGCGTAGACCTCGACGTTGAAGCCGGCCGGCACCTTCAGCTTGGCAAGCGGCAATTTGTCGGGCGCGGCCGCCAGCGGCGGCGGCGCGACCGGGGCAAGCTTGGCGGCCGCCTCGTTCTCCGGACGCCCGATCAGGGGCGAGCCCGGGGGCAGCGGCTGCGCTGCAGCGGGTGCCGCGCCGGCGGCGGGCGGACTGGCGGGCTGCTGGGCATAGGCGGCAAGCGTGAATGCGCCGAAGAAAGCGCCGGCCAAGAAAAAGCCGCGAACAAGGCTGCGCGGCGTGGTCAGATTGTTCATCGCTGTGGTTCTCCCCAGATGCGAAAGCCTGTTGGTCCTCGCATGTGCAGCATCCTGCGCATGCCGGCGTGGCTTCCTGAGTGGCAGTTTCCGACATTCGTCCACGGATGCAATCCGGAACATGGTCGGAATCGAGGCGGGGGAGCGATCTAGCGCAGAACGACCGTGCAGACCTTCAATGTTTCGTGACCGAGCCCGTATCCGGCGGACCGATGATTGCCTCCGAGAATGGAAATTCGAGCACGATATCGCCCTCGTCGTCGGTCACCTCGATGACGGCATTCAACAGCGTGGCGTCGGCGCCTTCGGTCCGCAGCAGTTCCCGAATCATGGCGCGCGCCATCTCCCAGGCGCGATCGGGATCCCGCAGGATTTCGCCCTCGGGGTCGGAGATCAGCTCATCGCCGATACGGGTGTTGAAGAAATAGCGCGGCATCGGCGGCAGACACTCCGGTTGAGACCCCCTGCGATGGGACCTCCGTGAAACTCAGAATCGCCATTGATCGCAATGCGAACAACAACGAAACGTATGATTTGACTTGCGGCTCTCGCACAACTGCGTGAATTCCTAGAACATGATCCGGAAAAGTGGAAACCGGTCTTCCCTCGCGACAAACGCGAAGCGTTTGCGCGGAGATCATGATCAAACAAAGAGATGAGATCATGATCTGATTCCGTCTAATCTGGTCATGATCCAGTGCGATGCAGCATGACTGATGCAGCGCAGCACGTCAAAATTTAACTGGCGAACTTTTTCGCCCGCATTACTTTATCGCCCGGGACGAAATACGCCCGGATCATAAACAGGAGAACCTGATGGCCTGGAAAGCACCAAAGATCGTCGAAGTGTCCGTCGGCATGGAAATCAACATGTATATGTGCGCAACCCGCAAGTAAGCGGGCGCGACGACCTTAGCGTTAATACGTTGCTGGACTTGCGGGCGTCCGACCTTCCCAAAGGGAATGTGTGTTGACGCCCGGGTTCGCTTTGTTGTGTCCCTGGCTCGTTTGTTCCTACGTGTCAGGTTTTCGCAGGAGACGGATCATGCTTCGCGTCGTCGTCCTGGGCGCGGCGGCCGGCGGTGGTGTTCCGCAGTGGAACTGCGGCTGCCCGA
Organism: Bradyrhizobium sp. Leo78; assembly: GCF_059512425.1. Classification (NCBI taxonomy): domain Bacteria; kingdom Pseudomonadati; phylum Pseudomonadota; class Alphaproteobacteria; order Hyphomicrobiales; family Nitrobacteraceae; genus Bradyrhizobium; species Bradyrhizobium sp. Leo78. Next base: position 100,562 of record NZ_JCAMOT010000015.1, on the reverse strand, counting down.
TTTGCACCACGGCAAGAAGCGAGGCGGCGGACCTGCAGGGCACCCAGGCTTCGATCGCGGTCAGCGCCGACGGCGCGCACTGGTTCCTGATCAACGCCTCGCCCGACCTGCGCCAGCAAGTGACCGCAACGCCGCAATTGCACCCAAAGCGCGGCGAGCTTCGCCATAGTCCGATCGCCGGCGTCATCCTCACCAATGGCGAGATCGACGCCATTGCGGGACTATTGTCGATGCGCGAAGGCTCGCCCTTTACCATCTACGCGCACCAGCGGGTGCTGGCGATCCTGAAGTCCAACAGCGTATTCGACGTGCTGAGCGAGAAGAACGTGAAGCGCCGGCCGATGGCCGTGGACCACGCATTCGAGCCAACCTTGCCCGACGGCTCGGCTTCCGGCCTCGAAGTGCTGCCGTTCGAGGTTCCCGGCAAGGGCGCGTGGTATCTCGAGGGCAAGGCACATCCGGCCGGCAATGACGGCGCAGGCGACACGTTGGGCCTGCGCATTGCGGAAAAGGCCAGCGGCAAATATTTCTACTTTCTCGCCGCCTGCGCGCGCGTGACCGATGATCTGAAATCTCGGCTTGCAGGAGCGCCGCTGGTGTTCTTCGATGGCACGGTGTGGCGCGACGACGAGCTGATCGCGGCGGGACTCGGCAACAAGACCGGTCAGGGGATGGGACATATTGCGATGTCAGGCAGTCACGGCGCGATCGAGAGCCTCGCGGGGCTTGCCATCGGCCGAAAACTGTTCCTGCATATCAACAACTCCAACCCGGCCCTGTTGAAGGACTCTCCCGAGCGGAAGATGGCCGAGCGGGCCGGCTGGCAGATCCCTGCCGATGGAACGGAGATAGAGCTTTGAATGCACCTTTACCCCAAGGACCTTCACTCCAAGCGATGACCGCCTATTCGATCGGCAAGGGCGTGTCGCTCGATAGCGCCGCGGAGCTGGAAGCCGTGCTGCGCCATATCGGCGCGACGCGCTATCACAACCTGCATCCATTCCACAAACTGTTGCACGGCGGCAAATTGAACAAGGGCCAGGTGCAGGCCTGGGCGCTGAACCGCTACTATTACCAGAGCACGATCCCGATCAAGGACGCGGTCGTGATCTCGCGCTTCCGCGACCGCATGACCCGCATCGAGTGGCGCCATCGCATCGAGGATCATGACGGTGATGTCGACAGCGAAGGCGGGATCGAGCGCTGGCTGAAGCTGACCGAAGGCCTCGGCCTCGACAGTGCCTATGTCGAATCGACCGAAGGCATCCTGCCGGCGACGCGCTTTGCGGTGGAAGCCTATGTGCATTTCTGCCGCGACCGCACGCCGCTGGAGGCGATCGCCTCCTCGCTGACGGAGTTGTTCGCGCCGAACCTGCACGAAGAGCGCATCTCGGGGATGCTGCAGCACTACAACTTCGTCAATCCTGATATCATGAGCTACTTCAAACGCCGCCTGCAGCAGGCGCCGCGCGATGCCGGCTTTGCACTCGACTATGTCAAGAAGCACGCCACGACACAGGCGGAGCGCGAGGCGGTCTGCAATGCGCTGATCTTCAAGACCAACGTGCTGTGGGTGCAGCTCGATGCGCTCTATCATGCCTATGTCGACGGCCACATCCCGCCCGGCGCTTTCGTGCCGACGGCGAGCTAGAGGAATTCTTCGATGGCGGGCCGCAACATCAACGTCAGCGAGACAAGCCGGCCGAAATTGCCGCGGCATGCCAAGCTGAAGTTCGACGAGACACGGCAGGTCTGGGTGATCCTGGCGCCGGAACGCGTGCTGGCGCCGGATGAGATCGCGGTCGAAGTGCTGCAGCTCTGCGACGGCGAGCGCAGCGTCGCCGACATGGTCGATCAGCTCGCGGCGAAATACGCCGCACCGCGCGAGGCGATCGCGACCGACGTGATCGCGATGCTGCAGGACCTCGCGGACAAGGGTTTTCTGAGCGAAGCACGGGAGAAGACGCCATGAGCGACATTCTCACCGACGGCAAGACAACGGCCGCGCCGAATGATGGGCTGGCGGTGCTGGAGCAGCACCGCTCGACGGCGACGAGCTATGGCATTCCGCTGGCGGTGCTCGCAGAGCTGACGCACCGCTGCCCGCTGCAATGCCCCTATTGCTCCAACCCGGTCGAGCTCGACCGTGCCGGCAGCGAGCTCACCACGGAGGAATGGAAGAAGGTGATGACCGAGCTCGTCGAGCTCGGCGTGCTGCAGATCCATTTCTCCGGCGGCGAGCCGACCGCGCGCAAGGATCTCGTCGAGCTGGTGCAGCATGCTAATGACGTCGGGCTCTACACTAACCTGATTACGTCGGCGGTGCTGCTGACGAAAGAAAAGCTGGCGGCGCTCGCCGATGCCGGCCTCTGCCACGTGCAGATCAGCTTCCAGGGCAACGAGCCTGTTGTCGCCGACCGCGTTGCGGGCCTGAAAAATTCGCACGAGAAGAAGATCCAGGCCGCCAAATGGACGCGCGAGCGCGACCTGCCGCTCACCGTCAATGCGGTGATGCACCGCCAGAACCTGCACCAGCTTTCCGATATCATCCAGATGGCGGTCGATCTCGACGCCGACCGGCTCGAGGTCGCCAACGTCCAGTATTACGGCTGGGCGCTGAAGAACCGCGCCGCCTTGATGCCGACGATCGCGCAGATCGAGGAGACCAGCCGCATCGTCGAGGAGGCGCAGGCCCGGCTGAAGGGCGTGCTCGCAATCGACTATGTGGTGCCGGACTATTATGCGCTGCGGCCGAAGAAGTGCATGGGCGGCTGGGGCCGGCAGTTCTTCAACATCTCGCCGGCCGGCAAGGTGCTGCCGTGCCATGCCGCCGAAAGCATCACCGGGCTCCAGTTCGAATCCGTGCGCTCGAACCATTCGATCGCCTGGATCTGGCAGAACTCGGAAGCCTTCAACCGCTATCGCGGCACCGGTTGGATGCCCGAGCCGTGCAAATCCTGCGAATTCCGCGAGATCGACTACGGCGGCTGCCGCTGCCAGGCCTTTGCGCTGACCGGCGATGCCGGCAACACCGATCCGGCCTGCACGCTGTCGCCGATGCACGAGAAGATCTTCAAGCTCGCGGAGACCGAGGCGGCCGGTGGCAACAACCGCTTCCTCTATCGCAATTTCGCCGGCGGCACGCTGGAGACGGAAGGCGACCATGGCGCCTGACGCCGAGGCGGGCAAAGCATCGCGCCGCACGGATCCCTTCGCGCCACTGACCTCCGAATTCTTAGGCGTCGGCGACGACCACGAGATCTATGTCGAGAGCGTCGGCCGCGAGGGCGGCGTGCCTGCGGTCTATCTGCATGGCGGCCCCGGCAGCGGCTGCCAGCCGGATCACCGTCGCCTGTTCGATCCCGAGCGTTTTCACGCGGTGCTGTTCGACCAGCGCGGTGCCGGACGCAGCCGCCCCAAAGGAAAGCGCGAGGCCAACACGCTGCCGCTTTTGATCGCGGACATGGAGGCGATCCGGCAGAAATTCGGTTTCGAGCGCTGGCTGGTGGTCGGCGGCTCCTGGGGCGCGACGCTCGCGCTGGCCTATGCGGAGGCGCATCCCGATCGCGTCACCGGCTTGGTGCTGCGCGCGACCTTCCTCGGCACGCGCACTGAGCTGGAAGGCGCCTTCCTCGACACGCTGCCGCGCTTCTATCCCGCGCTGTCGGCGGACTTCCTGAGCGTTCTGCCGGCCGAAGAACGCGAGCAACCACTCGAGGCCTATTGGCGCCGCATCCTCGATGCCGACGCGGCGGTGCACGGCCCGGCCGCGCGCGCCTGGCATGACACCGAGCACATCCTCTCCGTCCACGCGCCCAGCCGGACACGGCTCGATCTCGCCTCGCTGAACTCGTCGCGCGCCTTGCCCGCGACGCCGATCATGGAGGCGCATTACTTCGCCAATGACTGCTTCATGGCACCCGACCAGTTGATGAACGAAGCTGGCAAGCTTGCAGGAATTCCCGGCATCCTGGTGCAGGGCCGCTATGATCTGCTGTGTCCGCCGGCCACCTCGTTCGCGCTGGCCGCGCGCTGGCGAGAGGCCGAAGTCCGCATCGTCGAAGGCGCCGGGCACATCTTGTACGACCCCGGCGTCCGCGATGCCGTGATGAGGGCAATCTCCGACCTCGCCTCGCGCAAGTCGGATTGATATCGCCGAGGCCCGCGCTTCACACCGGTCAATGCTGAGGGCACCCGCCAGGCGGGCAGGCAGCTCCGCCGCGCCCCGCCGGAGCAGCGGGCCGCGCCGGTGGCGCCGCGCGCTGCACCTGATGCATCTGCGGCGGCGGTGATGCGACCCGCGGCGGTGGCGGCGCGGCTGCCCGCGGCGGTGGCGCCGCAACGCGCGGAGCAGGAGCTGGCGGCGGTGCGACCGCCGCACGCGCGGGCGGCGGTGTCCGCGCCGCTGCCGGCGGCGGTGACGGGCGATGCGCGGCAGCCGGCGGAGCGACGGAAGGCGTCGGCCTTGCCAATGCGGTTGCCGCAGGCGCGTGGCGCGACGGCGGCGCGCCAGCGGCCCTCGGAACATCCGCCAGCCGTGCGGCCGATGGGCGCTGCCCGGGCGCACTCCGATTGAGTTTCGTGTCAGTCGGCGCAGCGGCCGCGCTCGGCGAAGCTCCCGGCCTGGTCGCATTCGGCTGCGCGGCCGTGGCAGGTGCCGTCGCGGTCTGCGGCGAAGGCCGCCCCTTGGTCCCAGCCGGCGCATTGGCGCCAGCCGCGTTGGGAGCTGTGCCGGGCGGCGACGTCAGTCTCGACGCCTTGGTGCCCGCATCAGGTTGCGCGGCGGTCGCGGGCGGCGGCGCCTGCGGCAATGGCTGCCTTCCGGCGCCTGGCAATGCATTCGCGCCGGGAGTGTTGGGTGCCGCACCCGGCGTGGCTTGTGTCGGCGCACGCGGCGCAAACTTGGTGCCCAGCGCCGACTGACCGGCGCCCTGCGGCGATGGCTGGACCAGATTAGCCCGCTGCGCCGCGGCCGGCGGCAGCGATGGCGCTATCGCCGGTCGAGCTGCGCCACCACTGAACTTCGTTCCGAGCGCGCCGAGCTGCGCCGGAGTTGGGTTCGGATTGTTGATGACGTTGTTGATGATCGTCGTGTTGTGGATGTTGGCGAACACGATGTTGTTCGGCGGCGGCGCAACATAGATCGGCGGCCGGACAAAGACCGGGATCGGCACGAACAGCGGAACAGGCAGCACGAACACATCCACCGGAGGCGGCGGTGGCGCCAGCACCACGAAATCCGGCGGCGGTGGCGGCAGGAAGAACACCGGCGGCGGCGGTGGCGGCGCAAAGGCGTACACCGGATCATCGAAGTAGAGCACCGGCCGGTCGTCCACATACGTCAACTCGTCGGGCGGCGGCGGCCCAACGTCGTAGTCGATCGGCGCAAAGGACGGCGGCGGCTCCAGCGCCGCCGAAAGGATTGTAAGACGCCGCCGCGCATCGGCCGCATGAGGGCCGCGCGGATAGCGATGGAGATAGGACCAATAGGCATCCGGCGAATCGGTGCGATAGCTCCGACCCCAGGTGATCGCCTCGCGCCGCGCGGCAACGATCGCCCTCACCCGCTTGGCGAGCGGATCATTCGGAAACGCCTGCAGGAAGTCCTCGTAGCCCTGCAGCGTGTCGCGCTCGAGCGCCGCGGCATAAGCGTCCTTGGCCTCGAAGTCGCGGATCGGCTTGTCGCGGGCGCTGGCATCGACCTGGGTCGGCGGCGCGTCCTGCTGCCGTTCGAAGAACATGAAGGGCGTGTCGATCTTCTGCGCGTTCCACGGAATCTGCGCGCCCTTGGTCATCTCGCTGACGCGCAGGCGGACGCGGTCGAACAGTTCAGGCAGCCGCAGGCCGCCAGCGCGGATCATCTCCGCGAGCGCCTGCGCGTAGGCGCCGTAAGGCGGCTGTCCCTCGGGCGCGATCGTGCCGGGTGCGGCATTGAACGCCACCAGCATCTTCGCGTCGGGCTCGACCAGCGCGAGGCCGCCGGCGAGCGGCTGCCCCTCCTTGGCGAAGGAATTCGCACGCGCGCCATCGAGCACGATGATGTTGGCCTTCACCGGCAGCGCCGAGAGCTGGCGCATGTAGTCCGACAGCCGCAGGCCTTCGACCGGCACATCGATGTCGCGGGCGATCTTCGCATCGACCGGAATGAAATAATTCTCACCGGTAAGCTGCACGCCATAGCCGGCGAGATAGACAAAGGCGACCGTGTTCGGTCCCGCCTCCTGCACCTTCTGCACGAACTCACGGAACGACTTCCGCAGCGTCTCGCCGTCGAGGTCGCGCGCACCGACGACGTCAAAGCCCGCGGCCTGCAGCGTCTGCGCCACGAGGCCCGCATCGTTGGCCGCCGTCGGCAGCGCGCCGGACGCGTAGGCGCCATTGCCGATCACCAGCGCGAGCCGCTTCTCCTGCTCTTGCGCCTGTGCGGGCAGCGCGATCGATGACACCAGGCCGATGAACAATGCGAGCAGAATGCGCGTCATGATCGTATCCCCTATCGGATGCCAATCGATTGGATTCCTCGACGGGTGAACCACGGCTGAACAGGAATTACGCCAATTATGGCAATCCTTGGCCTGCCCTGTACGTTCCACTGGCTTTTCGTCGCGGCCCTTTCGGCGCGATCAGCGAATGGAACCGTGGCTAGGGTCGCCTGCACTGAAGCTGTCAGCGCTCAGCATGATTCCGCTGCTCAGGTTAGGATTCGGAGCCGGCGCATTTTCATGCGGACAAAGACCGCGTTGATCTAACTCAAGCGTTCTTCCGCGTGATCAGGATTGTCTCTCGTTTCAAGCTCGGAGTCCGACCTCAGCTCGTTCAAAACACGGGGACCAGGTCTTATGCGCGACCTTCGCAGTGCAATTGCATCCAGCCTGATGGCATTCGCCGCGTGGACGGTAACGACCAGTCCGTCACCGGCGGACACTGGCAGCGTGCATGTCCTCTTCTCCAAGGCCGGAATCATCGCCACCGTCGGCAATGGTACAGGCGTGCTGACATTCCACGGCAAAAAATATCCCTTCGATGTTTCGGGCGCGAGTTTTGGCGCGACGCTTGCGCTGTCAATTGATGAGTTCGTCGGGCAGGCCCAGAACCTGCACAATCCCGCCGATCTGGCAGGCACCTACACTGCGGTCGGAGCCGGAGGTGCTCTCGTGGCCGGAGCCGGCGCTGTGCGCTTGCAGAATGCGAATGGCGTCGTCCTGGTGCTTAGCGGACCGAGGTTAGGAGTGGAGCTCTCGGCCAGCCTGGCCCGCATCACCATTACGATGAAGTGACCGGGACCTACCGTCTGTGAAGCGTCTTCCGCTGGTCGTATTCAGTGCGCGGTAAACCCGCCATCCACCACGAGCGCATGCCCGATCACGAAGCTTGCGCCGGGGCTGCACAGCCAGAGTACGGCAGACGCGATCTCATCGGGGCGACCAAGCCGACCGATCGGTTGATCCCGCAGGATTTCCTTCATCGCTTCCGGTTCTTTGGAGAGCATCTCGGAAACCATGGGGGTGTCGATGGTGCCTGGGCACACCGCGTTGATGCGAATGCCGCGCGCTGCATATTCGAGCGCAGCACTCCTGGTCAGCCCAATCACTCCATGTTTGGTGGCGTGGTAAGCCGCACGCCCTGGCAGACCTATCAGGCCGCCAATGGACGAGCAATTGACGATGGCGCCGCGGCCCTGCTCTCGCATGTGGTTGAGCTCATGCTTCATACAGGTCCAGACGCCGCGTAAATTGATGGCATTGACCCGATCGAATTCTTCGCCCGAGACGTCGGCAGTCTCGATCGCAGGCGACTGCACGCCGGCATTGTTGAACGCGGCATCCACCCGCCCGAATTCCGATACGGTCCGTTCGACCGCTGCGGCGACGTCACCTTCATCTGCAACGTTGCATTGAATCCCGATCGCCTTATGGCCGGCCGCCGCCAACTCATCGGCGGCTCGGCGGACGGCATCTTCGCGGACATCGACGAGCGCGACGGCCGCGCCGGCCTCCGCGAAAGCTCTGGCGGTGGCCAAACCCATGCCGGATGCAGCGCCTGTGATCAGCGCCACTTGGTTCTTGAAAGACAGATACACTGAACTTCCTCCGTTAGTGCTTGTGTAGAGGACGGGCGGCCCGTTCAAGGCCGATTGAGATGCAGGCGCTTGGATCATTCATTCTGCAGCTTGTAGCGCAGCCAGATGATGCCGCCCTCGAGCACCTGATGGTTCTCGAGAGTCATCGATCGGACGGGCGCCGATCGTCCCTGCTCCTTCTCCAGCGAGTCGAACACGGCCGGCGCGCCCTTCGCGCCGTCTACCGTCGGAAACAGGATCAGGCTCACCTCGTCGACGAGCCCTCCTCGCAGGAAGGCACCGTTGGTGATGCCGCCGCCTTCCAGCAACAGACGTTTCACGCCGAGTTCGCGGTTCAGGACGTCCAACGTCAGCGGCAGATCGAGTTGTTGCTTTCCGCCGAAGACGTAGGAGATCCCCTCGCTGCGAAGTCCCCCCAAATGTGCATCCGAGACCTCCTCCGTCAGCACGACGACGATGGGATCATTGCCGATGTCCGAGCGGCCCCACACGATCTTCCCATGCGCGTCCAGCACGATGCCGTAGGCCTTTGCGTCGCGATGCGCGAGCCAGGGCTCGCGCGGGAAGACATCCTTTGTGGACGAGGGATACTTGCTGCCCTTGGCATATTCCTGACCGGTTGTGCGTCCGACCAGCCAGGCGTCGCCTCCGAGCTCTTCGTGCAATCGGTCGAACAGCCCTGGCGACACGCTGGCCTCAGGACTCCAACGGCTGAGAAGCGTGCGGCCATCGATGCTCGCTGCCATGTGGCAGATGACGTAGGGCTTCATTCGCTCTCTCCATCCAATCGCGGCTCGATCACTTGCGGTACTGCTCGTCGCTGACCTTCTCCATCCAGTCGACGTTCTTGCCCTCGAGCGATTCCTGGATGGCGATGTGGGTCATTGCAGTGGTCGGCGTCGCTCCGTGCCAGTGCCTCAGGCCTGGCGGGAACCACACGACGTCGCCCGGCCGCACCTCCTCGATCGGTCCGCCGTCGCGCTGCACCCATCCCAGTCCCGAGGTGATAATCAATGTCTGGCCGAGCGGATGCGTGTGCCAGGCGGTCCGGGCACCGGGCTCAAAGGTGACCTGTCCGGCGCCGACCCGCGCCGGATCGGGCGCCTGAAACAACGGATCGACGCGGACCGAACCGGTGAACCAGTCCGGCGAGCCCTTCGTGGAGGGCCGCGACCCATTTCGCTTGATCTCGATATCCATGTCTCCACTCCTTCGCTCGGTGGTCGACTTTTCCGCCGCAGCCGTGCCGATCACGGTCAGGGCGAAGCCCGCGCTGCTAGCGATCAATCGTCGACGCGAGTACGTCCGGATCATGTGCTAGCGGGGTCGCTTCTCAATCACTTCCTTGACCACGGGCGCCGCGGAGAACGCATTGGGCCAGCCGGCATAGAAGGCCAGATGACCGAGAACCTCTCCGGCCTCTTCCCGCGTCAATCCGTTATCCATCGCCCGGTTCAGGTGATAGGTGATTTGAGCGACCTGCCCGGTCGCGACGAGCGCGCTTACGGTGACGAGGCTGCGGTCCCGAGGAGCCAGGCCCGGTCTCAGCCAGAGATCGCGGAACAGCACGTCAGTCGTGTACTGCACAAGGCTCGGGCTGATCCCGCCGAACTGCTGCCCGACGCGCGTCGCCCGCTGCGCCTCCGCAGCCTCGTCGAGGGGCAGTTGCGGTCCGGACGCCGGCGGGAGCTGATCGGCTCCGATGTTGCGGCTCCTGAAGACCTCGCGCGCAGCCGGGATCGCGTTCATTGCATTCGCCCAGCCGGTGTAGAACGCCAGATGCGTGATGATTTCCGAGAGCTCCGAGGGCTTCACGCCATTGTCGATGGCGAGATCGAGATAGCATGGCAGCTCGACCGTCTGGGCGCGGGCGATCAGGGCTGCGACGGCCACGATGCTGCGATCCCGCGCCGAGAGGCCGGGCCTCTTCCAGAGATCGCCAAGCACAACGCCTTGCGCGTAATTTTCGAGGGCGGGCGCGACCGCCCGAAGATCTTGGGGCGTGGGCATCGTTCTTGCTCCATTGGTTGCGGACGTCTGGGCCGAAGCCTGCGCCATCAGACAGAGTGAGACGGCGGCGGCTGCGAGCACTCTCATGGAGAACTCTCCTCGGTAGCAGATGGCTGGGTCAGCGATCGCGGGCGAACGTAGCGCTTTGGGCATTCGAGGATTAGATGATAAAATCCGATCAGATTTATCGGAGTGGCCTATAAATGGACCGCGAGAACGCGAGCGATCTACTTGCCTTTCTGGCAGTGGCGCGGGAGCGAAGTTTCACCCGGGCGGCGGCAAAGCTCGGAATCTCGCAACCGACCCTCAGTGAGATCGTCCGCGGCCTGGAAGAGCGGTTGGGTGTCCGCTTGCTGAACCGCACGACCCGGAGCGTCACACCAACTCAGGCCGGCGAACGGCTGTTCCTGAAGATCGGGCCCAAGTTCGACGAGATGGATGTCGAGCTGGCGGCCTTGGGCGAACTGCGCGAGAAGCCGGCAGGCACGATCCGGATCACCGCCACGGAACATGCCGCGGACGCGATCCTGATGCCTGCCCTGGCGAACATCCTGCCGCACTACCCGGATATCAAGGTCGAGGTGCTGATCGACTACGGTCTCACCAACATCGTCGCGGCCCAGTACGACGCCGGGATTCGGCCGGGCGAATTGGTGGCAAAGGACATGATCGCCGTGCGTGTGGGTCCGGACCTGCGCATGGCGGTCGTGGGCGCGCCCTCCTACTTCTCCAACCGGAAGCGGCCGCGGACGCCGCAGGATCTGACCCATCACAACTGCATCAACCTTCGCCTGCCCACGCATGGTGGGAGCCTCTATGCCTGGGAATTCGAGAAGAACGGGCGTGAAGTGAATGTGCGCGTCGAGGGCCAGCTTGTCTTCAATGGCGCCGGCGCGCTCCTTAGCGCCGCCTTGAAAGGCTTCGGGCTCGCCTACCTGACCGAGCAGCATGTGCAGCCGTATTTGTCGAGCGGCCAGCTTGTGCGCGTCCTGTCGGACTGGTGCCCGCCGTTCTCCGGCTATCACCTCTATTATCCGAGCCGCAGGCAGCCATCGCCGGCGTTCTCGCTATTGGTCGATGCGCTTCGGTACCGCCGCAAATGATCGCTGCTGGAGTTTTGTCGAGGCGCGCCAAAGCCGCAGCGTTTCAGCCACGGCCTTGGACTGGATCACGTGCACGCTCAGCAGCACCTTCTGACATGTCCACCTTCACACCTTCAGCGTTCACGAGACGAGAGGATGTCGTTCAAGGAAGTCCTTGATGGCTGCGTTCACGGGTCCCGGGTTCGTCATGTTGACTGAGTGACCGCCCGCAATCAGGATCAGTTCCGCATTGGGGATTGCTGCCTTCATGGCTTGCGCCCTCGAAAGTGGAATGGCGGCATCAGCATCGCCATGGATGACCAGTGCGGGGACGCGGATCGAGGAGATCTTGTCGCTGATGTCGTCTCGGCGAGCGAGCGTGTCGAGACAGCTCAAGAGATTTGGCGCGGTCATGGCACGCCACTTTTCCCTCCATGCGGAGGCGCCAGGCCAGTTGGGACCGAAAATGATGTGCTCGACCGTGGTGGCGATTTCGTCCGGCAGCTTGCCCGCGATCCATGCACCGAGCAGCGCGCGATAGCTCGCGAGTGTTTTCGGATCATCTACGCCCGCCTGCGTTGCGATCAAGACCAAGGCACGGACGCGCTCAGGATGCATCAGGGCGCATCTCATACCGAGGAAGGAGCCCTGAGACACGCCGACGAGAATGGCGCTGTCGATGCCTAGAAACGCAAGGAGTGCGGAGAGATCGTTTGCGGAATCGTAGTAAGAAAAGGCAGGCAATGTTTCCGTGGCAGTCTTCCCATGCCCGCGCTCGTCCCACACGATGCAGCGGTACCTGTCCCGGAACGCCGTCACCTGCGGTGAGAACATGGTGCCGTCAAGCAACAGTCCGTGTGAGAAGACAATCGCCGGGCCAGGCCCGCCCGTATCCTCGTAATAGAGCCGCTGACCGTTAACGTCCGCGTAAGGCACTTCTGTCTCCTGCTTGCCATTCTCCGTCGTTGAAGCATGCGATATCGGTCTGGCAAAGGCGACGGAATTTGAGCTACGGCGGTAACAGAGCGGCTCGCCAGCGGTGCGTCGGACAATTCCTCACAATGAGTTCAGCCGAGCGCGCAACTGAATGTCGGTCTCGGACGCGAGTTCGAGCAGGCCGCGATAGGGATCGCCGTCTATCCCAAGAACGGCTGCGAAGGCGGGCTCGGTCTTGATCCCGAGCGACCTTTGCTGAAGGACGGCCTTGCGGAGGCGTCCGTCGTCGAGCGCCAGCAATCTTCTTTCGATCTCGAAATGCAACCAGCCGTCCTGCTGATCCACCGGCCGAGTGTCGCCGAACACCTCGAAGGGCCACCCGCTCCATTCGAAGCGAGCGACCACCGGTCGTCCCGAGGAGGTCCACTGATAAAGACGGAAGCCATCGCAGGATTGGTATTGTTTCCAGATCGCCTCGGCAAAGACCGCCGGGTCAAATGCGTGACAGACGATGTCGATATCGCTGCCCGGCACGGAAATCGCCAAGGGAAGAGTGCCGACGACATGGGGATCGAACGCACGGAGCATATCCAACACACCTGAGCTACTGATCGCGACTTCGTATTCCATCGTTGCTCGCCGAGGCACGAACCGCCGTCACGCCGGCTCTCAGCCTTTCAGCATTCGCAGTACCACATTTCATGCGATCCTCCATCATCGCTCCCAAGAGTTGCTGGACGTAGCGGCTCGTGAGATATTTGCGCACCTGTTGGCGAGCCGTCCCAGTCGTCAATCCGGAACTACTCGCCTTCGTCAAACGCTGAGGGAGAGTGTCATGAAGATCATCGTCATCGGCGGCACCGGGCTGATCGGATCGAAGCTGGTCGCAAAACTCAGCCAACAGGGACACGAGGCCGTGCCGGCCTCTCCGCGGTCGGGCGTGAACGCGGTGACGGGAGAAGGGCTCGCGGCCGCGCTCACCGGCGCGCAAGTCGTGGTGGACGTTTCCAATTCGCCATCCTGGGAACCTGCCGCAGTGCTCGACTTTTTCGAGCGTTCCACCCGCAATCTCGTTGCTGCGGAAACCGCAGCCGGCGTGACGCATCACGTCGCGCTATCGATTGTCGGGACCGACCGCTCGCCGGATATCGCCTATTTTCGTGCCAAGATCGCGCAGGAGACACTGATCAAATCGTCCGGCGTTCCCTACTCCATCGTCCGCGCGACCCAGTTCTTCGAATTCCTGAGCGCCATCGCCGAAACCGGAGCGATCGGGAACAGGATTGTCGTTCCGTCGGCCCTGTTCCAGCCGATCGCGGCCGACGAGTCGTTGACTGCCTGGCAGAGGTTGCGATTGGGCAGCCGCTGAACGCCACGATAGATATAGCAGGCCCGGAGAAGGCGCCCTTCAATGAATTCGTTGCGCGCCGCCTGAAGGCATCAGGCGACAGCCGGCTCGTTTTCGGCGATCCAACCGCGGAGTATTATGGCGCGCCGATCGACGATGCCTCGCTGACGCCCAGCGGTACAGCCAGGCTTGGACCAACCCGCCTGGAGGCTTGGCTCGCGAGACTTTAACGTCGGTCGAGGCTCGGCTGACCCAGACTCGGAGTTTCCGCACCGACCTCAGTTCGTGATCTTGTCGAACTGAATCAGGCTGAACGAGCCGGCGCTGGAGAGCCCTGCAAAGGTGAAGCCGGCCGCCTCGGCAAGGGTGCGGTACTGGGCTTCGGTGCGCTCCAGGCCGCCCGGCTCCCGCAGCATGTTGAGGTCGCTCATGGCGTGCTCGCGATCTTGAGCGGCCGTTGTGGGAAGCTCCGGCATGATCCGCTCGATGATGATCAGCTTGCCGCCCACTGGAAGCGCATCCCGGCACTTGCGCAGTATGATCTCGCTCCGATCGTCCCTCCAATTATGGAGGATGCTCTTCATCAGGATTGTATCGGCGCCGCGCGGGACCGCCGCGAAGAAATCGCCGGCAACGAACCGGCAGCGGTCGGCGATGCCAACCCGATTGAAATGCGCTCGCGCCTCCTTCTCGCAGCGTGCAAGATCGCACGCTATTCCCGTGAGATACGGATTATGCAGCAGCACGCCGGCGATCAGCTCGCCTGAGCCGCCGCCGAGATCCATGACGACGCGCGCGGTCGAGAAATCGTAGGCCTGAACGATCTTCGGAACGAGGCTCCGCGTCAGACTGACCATCGCGGCATTGAACCGGCTGACGACTTCCGGCGAATTGCCCATCACAGCATAGCGATCGTGTCCCTCTCCCCGCATCTCGGTCGCGGTCTTCCCGGAGCGAACGGAATCGACAAGGCCGGCCCAGGATCGCACGAGGACTTCGCCTTCGAAGAGAACCCAGTCCTTGAAAGAGGGATTGGCATTGCGATCAAGCTGTCGGCCGAGGTCGGTAATCGTAAACCTGTCCCCGCCTGCCCGGTTGCAGACCCCAATCGTTGTCAGCGCAACGAGCAGCCTGCGCAGCGCGCTTTCGTCGGCGGACACCAACCGGGCAAGCTCGGCCATCGATTTTGCATCGTCTCCGATCGCCTCCGCGAGGTCGAGCTTGGCGGCGGCATAGATCGCCGCCGTCACGCGGTGGGACTGCACGAGATCGAATATCGATTCTGATCCGTTCATGTGTTCCTCCAACAGGATGAGAGCCCAGGACTGCAGTCGGTCGGAGTCTTCAATTGGTCGGAGTGAATCCCGTTGCTTGCACGATCGCTTTCCAGCGTTCGGATTCGGATGCGATCAGCCGGGCGAAGTCGCCCATCGCGATCGCGTCGGGCTCTACTGCCAGCTTTACCATGCCGGACCTTACCTCGTCGATGCGGAGGGCAGCCTGGATGGAATCATTGAGGCGCTCGACAATATCCGCCGGCGTCTGCGCGGGAACGAAAAACCCGTACCATGTGAGGTCCTCAAGCGAGGGATAGCCGAGTTCTCGCACCGTCGGCACATCAGGAAGAAACGGGCTGTGGCGCGGTCCGGTGGTCGCCAGCGCACGAAGATCTCCGGATCGGACGAGGCCGAGCGAGCTGCCGACCGGCATAATGGCCGATGCGATCTCTCCTTTGACCAAATCCTGGATCGCGCCATTGCCTTGATAGGGCACATGAAGAAAATCGAAGCCCGCGGTGCGGCCCAGCATCGCGCCAAGGAAATGCAGCGTGGTGCCGGCACCCGCCGTGCCGTAGGTGGCCTGCTTTGGGTTGGCGCGGCACCAGGCGACGAAATCTGCAAGGGTCCTTACGTCACCCGGCACCTTCGGACCGACCGTCAGCAAGGTCGGAGTCGAGGCGACGGTCGACACCGCCGTGAAATCCCGCGGCTCATACCTGAGCGTCTTGTAGACGTGCGGAAAGAGCATCATGAATCCAAGCGGCGCGAACAGCAGGACGGTTCCGTCGGCGTCAGCCGTCTTCACCGCCTCGACCGCGACACGGCCGGCGGCGCCTGGTCGGGTCTCGACCACGATCGTCTCCGCATAATCCTTCATCTGGCCGGCAACGAGCCTTGCCAGGGCATCCTGCAACCCCGGCGTAAAGCCCGTCAGTATATGCACGGTTCTTGCCGATGGTTGTGCGATGGCATGCTGCACGAGACCCGCGGCGGAGAACGCGACACCGGCCGCCGACACGGTCAACAAGTCACGACGTGTGATCATCAACTGTCTCCCAACCTGATCTCATTCCGCGCCTACTCTACCTTTGGATGTAGCACGACGAGGATGGACAGGCTTGGTCTCCGGCTTACTTTTTCCTTATCGTCGGCTTACTCTTGCGCTCGGGCATAAACTTCCATGATTGGCCGCCGTGCGGGGAAGTCGCTTGCGTTATTTTTTTGAAGATTTTTCATTTGATACCGCACGGCGCGAGCTGCGTCGCGGCGCGGATATCATCGCAGTCGCGCCGAAAGTATTCGACTTGCTTGGCTATCTGATCGGCAACCGGGACCGCGTTGTCAGCAAAGACGATCTCATCAAAGCCATCTGGCAAGGCCGCATCGTTTCGGATGTGGCCCTGACCACGCGCCTGAATGCTGCGCGCAGGGCGATTGGCGACTCCGGGGACGAACAGCGCCTCATCAGAACGTTTCCGCGCAAGGGTGTCCGTTTCATCGGCACGGTGCACGAAACGGCTGTGCCAGCGGGCGCAACGGTGTCGGACGGCTCGCCGAAACCGGGCTTTGCCATTCCTGATAAACCTTCGCTGGTCGTCCTGCCGTTCACCAATCTCAGCTCCGATCCCGAGCAGGAATATTTCGTCGACGGCGTGACCGAGAGCCTGACCACGGACCTGTCGCGCATGGTCGGGATCTTCGTGATCGGCCGCAACACCGCTTTCACCTACAAGGGCAAGCATGTCGATCTGAAGCAGATCGGTCGAGAACTCGGCGTTCGCTATGTCCTCGAGGGTTCCGTGCAGCGTAATGGAAGCCGCATGCGTATCAACGTTCAGCTCATTGATGCCGAGACCGGCAATCACCTGTGGGCCGAACGGTTCGACAAGCCGATCGCCGATCTCTTCGACATGCAGGATGAAATCGGCGCGCGTCTTGCCAATCAGCTTGGAACGGAATTGGTCACGGCTGAGGCGCGGCGGGCGGCGCAGGCGCCGCTTCCGGATTCGATGGACCTGTATTTCCAGGGCATGGCGTGTGTGAACCGGGGATCGGACCCGGCCAACCTGTCGCATGCGCGCAAGTTTTTCGAACAGGCCTTATGCCTGGACAACGGCAACATCGAAGCGATGGTTGGCATGGCGTTTGTCGATGCCATGCGGGGAACGTCCATGCAGACCGGCGACCGGACCGCACGCCTTCTGGCGGCCGAGACGTCTTTGACCAAGGTCCTGGCGTACGTGCCCAACCACGCGATGGCGCATTGCCTTCTTGGCGTCGTCCAGATTTTTACCAAGCGTGCCGCTCAGGGCATCGCCGAATGTGAGCGGGCCTTGGCGCTGGATCGAAATCTGGCCACAGCTTACGCATGGATTGGGCTTGGCAAATGTTATCTCGGTCGCGCCGAAGAAACTGAAGCCTACGTCATGGAAGCATTTCGGCTTTCGCCACGTGACAACCGAGCGTTCAGTTGGATGAATACAGCGGGTGTCGCGCAGTCCTATCTTGCAGCCGATGAAGCGGCTGCCTACTGGTTTAGGCGATCCATCGAGACCAACCGGAATGTCGCCGCGTTCGTTCACTTCTACCTTGCCGCGGCCTTGGCACATCTCGAGCGGATCGAGGAAGCACAGGCTTCGGTACAGGCGGGGCTGGCCCTCGATCCCGATTTCACGCTCTCCCACTTCCTCGGCATCGCGCCAATGGACAACCCGACCTGCCTCGCGCAGCGCGCACGGATCGCCGAAGGTATGCGCAAAGCAGGGCTACCGAACGGCTGAATAGGCGGACAGTAATTCCGCAGTTGGAAACTTCTGGAGAACACCAATGCCCTTGGCCGGAAAAGGCATGCTGCTGACGTCGATGGATATCGATCCCGCTGATGAGGCCGATTTCAATCGCTGGTATGACCGCGAGCATCTCGAGGAGCGCGTCGCCATCGATGGCTTCCTGGAGGCGCGTCGCTACGTCGCACATGAGGGAAAACCGAAATATCTCAGCCTCTACTCGACTGAGACCTTCGAGGTGTTGGATAGTCCGGCCTACCGCACGGCACTCGCCAACCAGACCGAATGGTCCAAGGCCAACATCGCGCGCTTCAAGAACATGATCCGCGGCGTCGCGCGCATCACCATCAGCCGGGGCACCGGCCGCGGCGCTGCGCTCGGCATCGTCCGGCTTCGTCCGCCCGGCGAAGGCAAAGACAGACTGCGCGAAGCGCTGCGCGACCGGCTCGATCCCGCCAAGCTCGATGGGATCATCTCCATCCATTTGATCGAAAACGACCCTGCCCTTTCGAAACCGCTGACATCAGATACATCGAATGCCGCCCCGGGCGCCGGAGACTGGTTCGTGCTGATTGACGCCACCGATGTAAGGGCCGTCCCGACCGCCTTGGCGCTGGTGACTGACAACGCCGCCTGCAAGCCGCTGGTGATCTCCAGCGGCACTTACCGGCTGATGTGGGACCTCGCCAAGAGCGACCTGCCCCGCGCGTAATCCGCGGCGGCGGTGTCACGAATTGTTGCACCGCCGCATAAAGCCTTCATGGAGCTGAGCGGCAGGCGCGTGCTGCACCGCGCGAATGCCTGATGTCGCGCAGAATTGGCTTGTGTGCCTGATCTGGAATGGCTCTAATAAGAGCCGTCTATGATGCAATTGGAAAACCAGAAGAACGCCCGTCCGTTGGGCGTTCGCAGGCAAAGATAAGGCCGCGCATCTGACTTTGGGCTCCGACTTGGGTCCTGCGCGGATAAGGTAGGAATGAAACCGACTGATATCTCGGCGCCGGACTATTTTCACAAAGTAGTCGACTGCCAATGGGCCTGCCCCGCACACACTCCGGTTCCCGAATATATCCGTCTGATTGCCGAGGGGCGTTACAGCGACGCCTACATGATCAATTGGCAATCGAACGTGTTTCCCGGCATTCTGGGCCGCACGTGCGACCGTCCATGCGAGCCGGCGTGCCGTCGCGGCCGCGTCGAGGAAAATCCGGTCGCGATCTGCCGCTTGAAGCGCGTCGCGGCCGACTTCAAGGACGATATCAAGCACCGTTTGCCACGGCCCGGACCGAAGAACGGCAAGCGCATTGCGCTGATCGGCGGCGGCCCCGCGTCGCTCACGGTGGCGCGCGACCTTGCCCCGCTCGGCTATCACTGCACCATATTCGACCAGGATCCCAAGGCCGGCGGCATGATGCGGACGCAGATCCCGAAATTCCGCCTGCCGGATTCGGTGATCGACGAGGAAACCGACTACATCCTGGGCCTCGGCATCGAGTTCAAGGGCGCCCACCGCATCGACAGCCTGAAGCAACTGCTGTCCGAGAACTATGACGCGATCTTCGTCGGCTCCGGTGCGCCGCGCGGCCGCGAGCTCGACATTCCCGGCCGCAAGGAGGCAGCCGCCAACATCCACATCGGCATCGAGTGGCTGTCGTCAGTGTCGTTCGGCCATGTCGAGAAAATCGGCCGCCGCGTGATCGTGCTCGGCGGTGGCAACACGGCGATGGATTGCTGCCGCACCGCGCGCCGCCTCGGCGGGGCGGACGTGAAAGTGATCGTCCGCTCCGGCTTCGACGAGATGAAGGCCTCCCCCTGGGAGAAGGAAGACGCGCTCCATGAGGACATCCCGATCCTCAATTACATGGTGCCGGTCGCCTTCATCCACGACAACGGCAAGCTCACCGGCATCACCTTCCAGAAGGTGAAGGCCGAATACGACGCCAAGGGCCGGCGCAATCTGGTGCCGTCAGGCGAGCCCGACGAGACTGTGGCCTGCGACGACGTGCTGGTCGCGGTCGGCCAGGAAAACGCCTTCCCCTGGATCGAGGCCGATTGCGGCATCGAATTCGACAAATGGCACATGCCGAAGGTCGATCCGACGACCTTCGCCTCGACCAATCCAAAAGTGTTCTTCGGCGGCGATGCCGCATTCGGCCCGAAGAACATCATCTGGGCGGTGGCGCATGGCCATGATGCCGCACTGTCGATCCACAAGATGCTGTCCGGCGAGGACATCAACGAGCGCCCGCTGCCCGAGGTGCACGTCTCCTCGCAGAAGATGGGCATCCATGAATGGAGCTACGACAACGACATCTCCACCGACAAGCGCTTCAAGGTGCCGCATCGCGACAAGGTGATCGCGCTGAAGGACATCCGCGCCGAGGTCGAGCTCGGCTATGACCTCAAGCTCGCACTCGGCGAGGCCGAGCGCTGCCTGAACTGCGACGTGCAGACGGTGTTCACCGCGCCGCTCTGCATCGAATGCGACGCCTGCGTCGACATCTGCCCGATGGATTGCATCACCTTCACAGAGAACGGCGAGGAGGACGATCTGCGGCAGCGGCTGAAGGCGCCCTCGCCGCATCACGACCAGGCGCTCTATGTCGCCGACGGCCTGAAGACCGGCCGCATCATGGCGAAGGACGAAGACGTCTGCCTGCATTGCGGTCTGTGTGCCGAGCGCTGCCCGACCGGCGCCTGGGACATGCAGAAATACCTCATCGATATGGTTCACGCGGGATCAACATGTCAGTCCAAAGCCCGATCAGCAGCGTAAACGACTTCGTCGTCCGCTTCGCCAACGTCAACGGCTCGGGTTCGGCGAGCGCCAACGAATTGTTCGCGCGTGCGATCCTGCGCCACGGCGTGCCGGTGTCACCGCGCAACATCTTCCCCTCCAACATCCAGGGCCTGCCGACGTGGTATGAAGTGCGGGTGACAGAAGCCGGCCATCTCGGCGCCCGCGGCGGCGTCGACATGATGGTGGCGATGAACCCGCAGACCTGGGACAAGGATGTCGCCTCGATCGAGCCTGGCGGGTATCTGTTCTACGATTCCACCAAGCCGATGCCGTCGTCGAAATTCCGCGCCGACATCACCGTGATCGGGGTGCCGCTGACCGCGATCACCAACTCGACCTATACCGATCCGCGCCAGCGCCAACTGTTCAAGAACATCATCTATCTCGGCGCGCTGTCCGCGCTGCTCGAGATGGATCCGAAGCTGATCGAGCAACTGATCGGCGAGCAGTACAAGGGCAAAGAGAAGCTGCTCTCCTCCAACGTCCATGCGCTGCATCTCGGCCGCGACTGGGCGCTGCAAAACCTGAAATGCCCGATCGGGCTCAGGGTCAAGAAAGCCGACAAGGTCGGCGACCGCATCTTTCTGGAAGGCAACAGCGCCGCCGCGCTCGGCGCGGTCTATGGCGGCGCCACGGTCTGCGCGTGGTATCCGATCACGCCGTCATCTTCGCTCGCCGAGGCCTTCACCAACCACTGCAAGAAGCTGCGGCACGATCCGGAGACCGGTCAGGCGAAATATGCGATCGTGCAGGCCGAGGACGAGCTTGCTTCGATCGGCATCGTGATCGGCGCCTCATGGAACGGCGCGCGCGCCTTCACCACGACCTCCGGCCCCGGCATCTCCTTGATGACGGAGTTCATTGGCCTGTCCTACTTCGCCGAGATTCCGGCCGTGATCATGAATGTGCAGCGCGCCGGTCCTTCGACCGGCATGCCGACGCGCACCCAGCAATGCGACATCATCGCCTGCGCCTATGCTTCGCATGGCGACACCAAGCATGTGCTGCTGTTCCCGGAAGATCCGGCGGAGGCGTTCGAGTTTGCCGCGACCGCCTTCGATCTTGCCGAGCGGCTGCAGACCGTGATCTTCGTGATGCTCGATCTCGATATCGGCATGAACCACCGGCTGTGCCGGCCGCTGCGCTGGGACGACGCGCGGCAATATGACCGCGGCAAGGTGATGACCAGGGAGATGCTGGAAGAAGGCCGCGATTTCGGCCGCTATCTCGATGTCGACGGCGACGGCATTCCCTTCCGCACCTATCCCGGCACGCACCCGACCAAGGGCTCGTACTTCACCCGCGGCACCTCGCGCGACCGCTATGCGCGCTATTCGGAGGAAGGCCCTGTCTACGCCGACAACATGCAGCGCCTGGTGCGCAAGTTCGAGACCGCGCAGGATCTGGTGCCGCGGCCGCTGCAGGCCAATGCGGCCAAGCCGACCAAATATGGCGTGATCTATTTCGGCTCGACCGCGCCGGCGATGGACGAGGCGATCGAGATTCTGGACGCGCGCGGCCATCATCTGGATCGGCTCCGCATCCGCGCCTTCCCGTTCCACTCCAGCGTCGCCAGCTTCATCGCCGACCACGATTTCGTTTACATCGTCGAGCAGAACCGCGACGCGCAGCTCCGGCAATTGATCGTCAACGAGAACGGCATCGATCCCGTGCGGCTGGTGCCGATCCTGCATTATGACGGCACGCCGATCACCGCGCGCTTCATTGCGAACGCGATCGGCGACCACCAGGACCATCTCAAAGTGACCCCTCTGCGCAAGGCCGTGTCATGAACTCTCCTTTCATCTCTCCGGCGTCATGCCCGGGCTTGACCCCGGCATCCACGCCTTTCTTTCTCCTGACCAGTACGTGGATGGCCGGGTCAAGCCCGGCCATGTCGCGGCGGGGATCGCAGGT
Source organism: Bradyrhizobium sp. Leo78 (assembly GCF_059512425.1). Lineage (NCBI taxonomy): Bacteria > Pseudomonadati > Pseudomonadota > Alphaproteobacteria > Hyphomicrobiales > Nitrobacteraceae > Bradyrhizobium > Bradyrhizobium sp. Leo78. The sequence goes on along the minus strand of NZ_JCAMOT010000015.1, from coordinate 78,323 downwards.
GTTATTATGACCTACATTGCAAAGCCGAAATTCCATCATCCCGGCCTGAAGAAGAACGAGCTCGGCTATACCCACCGCGACTACGAGGGCAAGATCTCGACGCTGTGCGCCGGCTGCGGCCATGACTCGATCACAGCCTCGATCATCGAGGCCTGCTACGAGCTCTCGATCGAGCCGCACCGGGTGGCGAAGATTTCCGGCATCGGCTGCTCGTCGAAGACACCGGACTATTTCCTCGGCAATTCGCACGGCTTCAACTCGGTGCACGGCCGCATGCCGTCGGTGCTGACAGGCGCCAACCTCGCCAACCGCGACCTGATCTATCTCGGCGTTTCCGGCGACGGCGATAGCGCCTCGATCGGCTTCGGCCAGTTCGCGCATTCGATCCGCCGCGGCGTCAACATGACCTATATCGTCGAGAACAACGGCGTCTACGGCCTGACTAAGGGCCAGTTCTCGGCAACCGCCGACCGGGGCTCGAAGTCCAAGAAGGGCGTGGTCAATACCGACAACGCAATCGACCTGGTCGCGATCGCGCTGCAGCTCGGGGCCACCTTCGTGGCGCGCAGCTTCTCCGGCGACAAGACCCAGCTCGTGCCGTTGATCGCGGCCGCGATCCAGCACAAGGGCGCGTCCTTCATTGACGTCATCAGCCCCTGCATCGCCTTCAACAACCACGCCGGCTCGACCAAGAGTTTCGATTATGTCCGCGAGCACAACGACGCCGTGAACCGGCTCGACGTGCTGGTCGGCCGCGAGCCGATCCATGTCGACTATGCGCCCGGCACCGTGCAGGTGGTCGAGCAGCACGACGGCTCGCGGATCGCGCTGCGCAAGCTCGATGCCGATTACGATCCGCATGACCGGGTGGGCGCGATGACCTTCCTGCAGAAGCACGCCGCCAAGGGCCAGATCGTCACCGGGCTGTTGTACGTCGATCCGGAAGCCGAGGATCTGCACGCCCATCTCAACACGGTGGACACCCCGCTCAATACGCTGGATACGAAGGCGCTCTGCCCCGGCTCCGCCGCGCTGGACAAGATCAACGCCAGCCTGCGTTAGCTGCGCCCCCTCTCCCGCTTGCGGGAGAGGGCGGGGGTGAGGGTGTCTCCACGAGTCATTACGTGGAGAGGGCCCTCACCCGGCGCTATGCGCCGACCTCTCCCGCAAGCGGGAGAGGTGAAAGGAGCCTGCGCGCCCTCACTTGTCGCCGAGCACGTCGCCGAACAGGACCCATGACTTGCCGTCGAAGCGCGCCATCTGGATTTGCCTGATCGGCGTGACATTGGTCGGCTCGGTCGTCACCTTGATGCCCGGCAGCAGCATCGGCAATTCGAGCCCGTTGAGATTGCTGGCCTGCTTAATAATGTTATCGCGGCTGAGATCGTCCTTGCAGTTCTTCAGCACCGCAGCCATCACGCCAGCAACCGTATAGCCCTGCACATTGAAGAGATCGCCGGGGCTGGCATTCGGCTGATACTTCTTCATCCAGGCCGAGAATTCCTGCTGCGCGGGATCGTCGGCCCAGCGCGGATCAGTCGGGTCCTTCAGATACAGGCCAGTAACAACACCGACGGCGTTCTCAAGACCAGCAGGTTCGAGCACGGCGGATACGGAATTGGAGACGGTCGGCAGGATGATCAGCGGTTTCCAGCCCATGCCGGCGGCCTTGCGCAGCGCTTGCGCCGCGAACTTCGGTGTCGCCTCGGCAAAGAACACGTCTGCGCCGGACTCGCGCATCGACACCATCTGTGAATCGATGGTCGGATCGCTGGTCAGATAGGTCGTCTCGGATACGATCTGGCCGACATGCTCGCCGAGCCCTTCCTTGAAACCCCTCAGATAATCCTTGCCGGCGTCCTCGTTCGGCGTGATCACGGCGATCTTGGCGTCCGGCTTGGTCCGCAGAATGTACTTGGCGTAGAGCCTGCCTTCGAGTTCGTAGGTCGGGTTGAAGCCGACGGTCCAGGGGAACTGTTTCGGGTCGTTCCACCGCGTCGCGCCCGACGAGACGAAGAGCTGCGGCACGCGCTTGATGTTCAGGTATTTCTGAACGGCGATGTTGGGCGCGGTGCCGACGGAACTGAACAGCGCAAGCACCTCATCCTGTTCGACGAGCTTGCGTGTCTGCTCCACCGTCTTCGACGGCGAATAGGCATCGTCCAGGCTGTCGAACTCGATCTTGCGGCCGTTGATGCCGCCCTGGTCGTTCAACATCTGAAAATACGCGGCTTCCGCGCGCGCGATGGTGCTGTAGGCCGATGCGGGCCCGCTGTAGGGCGCGGTGTTTCCAAGCTTGATGGTGGTTTCGGCACTGAGCGAAGCTGACATCGTCAGCATCGAGAGCGCGGCGGAGGCGAGAGCGCCCGCCAGACATTTGCGAGTTGTCACGGTCTATTTCCTTTTTGGTTTTTTCGACCGCGCGCACCATACCAATCGCGCCAGATGAGGCAATCGCGCAAGAATTCCGCGTGCCGGCAATTCGTGAGACACACGATCGCTGCGTAGCCCGGGTGGAGCGGAGCGTAACCCGGGGACGGCTGCATCTGTATTTACGAGAGGTCCCGGGTTACGCTGACGCTTCACCCGGGCTACGGCTTCGACCGCTACGCCACTGCGGGCAGGATGCGCGGGCTCACGACATATTCCTTCAGCACCTTGTCGTGAGTGTCGACCTCGGTGAGAACCACGTCGTAGCTCCAGAGGTCGGCGAGGTGCTGCAGCACGCGACGCGCATCGGTTTCGACCAGTTGCGATCCCTTGACGACGGTATGGCGCAGCATCAGCCGACGATCGCCTTCAAGGTCGACATCGACGACCTCGATGTTGGGATCGATGAAGCCGACATCGTATTGCCGCGCCAATTCGCGGCGCACCCGGCGATAGCCGCGCTCGTCATGGATGGCATCGACGCGGATGCCAGCGGTCTCCGCGGGATCGTCATGCAGGTGGAACAGGCGCAGGCGCCGTACCAGCCGCGGGCTCAGGAATTGGCCGATGAAGCTCTCATCGCGGTAGTTGGCCCAGACCTCGCGCAACACGCCCATGACATCGCCCCTGCCCGCGATGTCAGGAAACCATTCGCGGTCCTCGTCCTCCGGCTCGGTCACGATCCGCTCGATGTCCTGCATCATCGCAAAGCCGAGCGCATAGGGGTTGAAGCCGGAGAAGCGGGGATCGTCGAATTCCGGCTGGAACACGACGTTGGTGTGCGACTGCAGGAATTCGAGGAAATTGCCGTCGGAAATGCGGTCCTGCTCGTGCAGCCGGTTCATGATGCGGTAATGGGTGTAGGTGGCGGTGCCCTCGTTCATTACCTTGGTCTGGCTCTGCGGATAGAAATACTGCGCGATGTGGCGAACGATGCGCAGCACTTCGCGCTGCCAGGGTTGCAGCCGCGGCGCGGTCTTCTCCAGGAAGTACAGGATGTTTTCCTGCGGCAGCCCGAGCAGGATGCGGCGGCGCTCCGCGGTCAGCGCAGCCCTGGTCTTCGCGGGTCCCGTCGGGACCGTGCGCCAGAGATCGTTGAAGGCGCTCTCCTCATGCGCGCGGCGCTCGCCGGCGCGTTTCTCCTCGGTGCGCAGGTCGAGCTTCTTCTTGCCGGGATAGCGATCGATGCCGTGCGACATCAAGGCATGCGCGGCGTCGAGCGTATGCTCGACCGCCCGCCGGCCGTGGCGATCCTCGCAGTGCGAGATATAGCCCTTGGCGAATTCGAGATAGTCCAGGATGCCGTCGGCGTCGGTCCATTGCTTGAACAGGTAGTTGTTCTTGAAGAAATGGTTGTGGCCGAAGGCTGCGTGCGCGATCACCAACGTCTGCATGGTCGCGGTGTTTTCCTCCATCAGGTAGGAAATGCACGGCGAGGAGTTGATCACGATCTCGTACGCCAGTCCCATATATCCTTTGCGGTAGGACGCTTCCTGAAAGGCGAAGTGTTTGCCGAACGACCAGTGTTTGTAGAACAGGGGCATGCCGACCGACGAATAGGCGTCCAGCATCTGCTCGGCGGTGATGACCTCGATCTGGTTGGGATAGACGTCGAGACCGAGCTCCGATTTCGCGATCTCCTCGCAGGCATCGTGGACGCGCTGCAGCGTGCGGAAATCCCAGTCGGCGCCGTCGAACAGCCGCTCACCTGTCTTCGTCATGGCGTGGCCTTCTCCTGCTTGCCGCGACGCTTGAACAGGTCCTGGAACACCGGGAAGATCTCGCTGCGCTCGCTCACCTTGCGCATCGCGAGCGGCGCGCCCTCGTTGCGCAGGCGCTCGTAAAGGGTCCAGAGCGAGGAGTCCGGCATGTCGAAGGTGTAGTTTGCGGCCTCGCCGACCTCGAGATAGGCAAAGAACTGGGTGACCGGGAGGATCTGCTCGGTGAGCAGCCGTCCGGTCAGGAGGCTGTCCGAGGTCATGTTGTCGCCGTCCGAAGCTTGCGCGGCGTAGATGTTCCAGTCAGCCGGTCGAAAGCGGGTGCGTACGATATCGTGCATGGCCTGCAGCGCGCTCGAGACCAGCGTGCCGCCGGAAGCGGGGCCATGGAAGAACGTATCCTCGTCCACCTCTTCGGCGCGATCGGTGTGGCGGATGAACACGATCTCGACGTGGCGATAACGCCGCTTCAGGAACACGTAGAGCAGCATATAGAACCGCTTCGCCAGGTCCTTCATGTGCTCCGACATCGAGCCTGACACGTCCATCAGGCAGAACATCACGGCTTGCGCCACCGGCTTCGGCACAGTCTCGAAACGGCGGTAGCGGATATCGATGGGATCGATGAACGGGATCCGTTTGGCCTTGGCCTTCAGCGCCGCGATCTGCGCCAACAGTTCGGAGCGTCGCGGCTCCTCGGCCTCCGCCGCCTCCGCCTCGAGCTCGGCGATCTGTTCGGGCCGCGGCCGGCGCAGCGCGACGCGACGCGCCAGCGCGAGCTTGACGGTGCGGCTCACGGAGATGTTTGCGGGCGAGCCCGAGGTGGTGTAGCCGGCGCGATGCAGGCCTTCGCTCTCCGCCTCCGCCAGCTTGCGCTTGGCGAGGTCGGGCAATTCCAGGTCGTCGAGGAACAAATTGACGAACTCGTCGCGGCTCAGGACGAAGCGGAACGCGTCCTCGCTGTCGCCCTCGCCCGGCCCCGTTCCGCGGCCACCGCCCTGGTTCGGACGCGGCAGGATATCGCCTTCGACGAACTTCTTGTTGCCGGGCAGCACCATGTCGCGGGTGCCGCCCTCGCGGCGGAAGCGCGGCTCATCCATGCCGTCGAGCGGTATGGAGATCTCACCGCCTTCCAGCACATCCTTGATGTCCCGGTCCTGCGACGTCTTCTTGACTGCTCCCTGAACCAGGGCCTTTGCGCGCCTCAAGAACCGCTGTCGGTTCTCAAGGCTCTTGCCGCCCGGATTCAGGCGCCGATCGACAATGTGCATCGTCACTTCGCATCCCGCCTCAGCCAGCCTGCTTCACCCGCATATACCATTCGACGAGACGGCGGACCTGCCGCTCGGTGTAGCCACGCTCCACCATCCGCGCGACGAAGTCGTCGTGCTTCTTCTCGGTCTCGCCGTCCTTCTTCGAACCGAACGAGATCACCGGCAGCAGATCCTCGACTTGCGAGAAGATCCGCTTCTCGATCACGTCGCGAACCTTCTCGTAGGAGGTCCAGTTCGGGTTCTTGCCGCCATTATGCGCCCGCGACCGCAGCGAGAATTTGACGACCTCATTGCGGAAGTCCTTCGGGTTGGCGATGCCGGCGGGCTTCTCGATCTTGGTCAGCTCCTGGTTCAGAAGCTCGCGGTTGAGCAACTGGCCGGTGTCGGGATCCTTGAAGTCCTGATCCTCAATCCAGGCGTCGGCGTAATCGACGTAGCGATCGAACAGGTTCTGGCCGTAATCCGAATAGGATTCGAGATAGGCCTTCTGGATCTCGTTGCCGATGAACTCCGCGTAACGCGGGGCGAGATCGGCCTTGATGAATTCGAGATAGCGCTTCTCGACCTCCTCGGGCAGCTGCTCGCGGCGGATCGAATGCTCGAGCACATACATCAGGTGCACGGCATCGGCCCCGACCTCTGTCGTGTCGTGGTTGAAGGTGGCGGCGAGCACCTTGAACGCGAAGCGCGTCGAGACGCCGTCCATGCCTTCGTCAACACCGGCGGCATCGCGATATTCCAGGACGCTGCGCGCCTTTGGATCCGATTCCTTCAGGCTCTCGCCGTCATAGACCCGCATCTTGGCGAACAGCGTCGAGTTCTCGTGCTTGCGCAGGCGCGACATCACCGAGAAGCGCGCCAAGGTCTCCAGCGTCGCCGGCGCGCAAGGTGCGCTGGCAAGCTCGGAGCCCTGGATCAACTTCTCGTAGATCTTCTGCTCCTCGGTGACCCGCAGGCAGTAAGGCACCTTGATGACGCAGATGCGGTCGATGAAGGCCTCATTGTTCTTGTTGGCCTTGAAGCTCTGCCATTCCGCCTCGTTGGAGTGCGCGAGGATGATGCCGCCGAACGGGATCGCGCCGATATTCTCGGTGCCGATATAGTTGCCTTCCTGCGTCGCCGTGAGCAACGGGTGCAGCATCTTGATCGGCGCCTTGAACATCTCGACGAATTCGAGGATGCCCTGGTTGGCGCGATTGAGTCCGCCCGAATAGCTGTACGCGTCGGGATCGTTCTGCGCGTAGGTCTCGAGCTTGCGGATATCGACCTTGCCGACCAGCGAGGAGATGTCCTGGTTGTTCTCGTCGCCGGGTTCGGTCTTGGCGACCGCGATCTGTCGCAGCCGCGACGGCTGGATCTTGGCGACGCGGAATTGCGAGATATCACCGCCGAAGGCCTCGAGCCGCTTGTAGCACCACGGGCTCATCAGCCCGGTGAGGCGCCGCTGCGGAATGCCGTACTTCTCCTCCAGCATCGGCCCGAGCTGATCCGGATCGAACAGGCTGAGCGGGCTTTCGAACACCGGGCTCAGTTCGTCGCCGGCCTTCAGCACGTAGATCGGATGCACTTCCATCAACGCCTTGAGCCGCTCGGCGAGCGATGACTTGCCGCCGCCGACCGGCCCGAGCAGATAGAGGATCTGCTTGCGCTCTTCCAAGCCTTGCGCGGCGTGACGGAAGAAGCCGACGAGCCGCTCGATCGTGTCTTCCATGCCGTAGAAGCCAGCGAACGCCGGATAGGTGCGCATCGTGCGGTTCATAAAGATACGGCCAAGGCGAGGGTCCTTGGCCGTGTCGATCATCTGCGGCTCGCCGATCGCGGCCAATAGTCGTTCTGCTGCATTCGCATATCGCATCGGATCAGTTCGACACGACTCGAGATATTCCGCCATCGACATATCGCTCTGGCTTCGAGCCTCGAACGACCTAGCGAAAGCGTTGAACAGAGAATCGTTGTACATGATCCCTCTCCACGATATGTTGCGCCGCCTTACGAGAACGACCCGGTTTGCCGAAACGTTCCTCGAATCATGCTCGACATGCTGGTCCTATTGGACACTCGCCAGCCTCTCTTCCGCAATGCGCGGCGCAAGCAGCTGCTGCCTTATCAACAAGCAGCCAGCCTAATAGTTCATCAAAAACGCGATTTGTCATTTACTTTCTTGGCCATGTAACTGGTCCGCCACATCCGTGGTTCTACCGGAATGCATGCCGGAGGACCGACAAAGACCAGGCTTCCCTGCCATCCGCAAATGCCGTTCTGACTGCCTTTCGGCTGCCATCGCGCTGCTCCTTCACGCCTACGAACTGCCACAGGTTTGAACGCATCTGGCTTCTGCCGCGACTAAGTCCAACCCGCCAGCACATCGTGACGCAGCGTCGTCGCCGCGCCAGTCGAGGTGGCGCTTATCATTTCATATAGATCGCTTGCGTTCGCTGAACAGATCATGAAGCGTATTTTATTCTCCGTTCACCTTGTTGTAGCAGCCGCAATGCTCGCGGGAATTGGCCACAGTCGCGCCGAAGATGGCGTTGACAGCGCCAAGACCGCAGCTTTCGACAAGAGGATATTCGCAGGCCCCCTCGCCGAAAAGAGCTACGCCTGCTTCGTGCGCGGTTATGACGCCAATCATCTGGCGCAACATCCGAAGCAGAAAGCGAGCGCGATGAAATTATTGGTGACGGCGGAGAACGCGCGGGAGGAAAAAACCACCAGCCACTCCTTCCGCCTTGGAATTAAGTACCATCACCGCACCGGCAATTTCGACTCCAGCGGCTTTTGCGGCCATGTTGTCACACAGGACGCGAGCAACGAAATCCGTTTCGATTGCGGCGTCGATTGTGAAGGTGGCGGTATCAATGTGGCATTGTCGAAAGACGACAAGTCCACCATCATCCGTCTTGAGCGGATCAGGACTTGGAATCGCAACAAGCCGGACCAAGAGGCCGAAGACGCGCTCGTCGCCGGCGCGGACGACAAGATCTTTCGCGTCGATCGCGCAGGCGCGGAAGAATGTGCCGAGCTTGTGACCGACCGCCGGGAACTCGCCGCCATCAGGCACAAATGATACGCTCGCGAAGTGGATAATACGCTCGTCGGCCAGCCAACTCAATTGAGGGAGGGTGCCATGCATCGCCGCAGCATCTTAGCCGGCGCGCTTACGACTTTAGGCGCCCTAGCCGGCTCACGCGCCCGCGCCGCCACCGAGGCATCTCCTCCCGCCAACCTCAAGGTAGTCTATCACCTGAGCGACCTCGAAAAGGTCGACTTTGTGCTCGGCAACATCCAGAACCATTTCGACGGCGTCGGCGGACCCGAGAATGTGACCATTGCCCTCGTAGTCCACGGGCCGGCGCTGCGCGCGTTCCATACAGCCTCCGCCAATCCCGACCTGTCGCGGCGCGTTCAGCAGTTTTCCGGGGATGGCGTCGAGCTTGCCGCCTGCGGCAACACCAAGAAATCGCAGAATGTCAGCCTGAAGGAGCTCCTCCCCGGCTTCGTGGTCGCCGACGAGGGCGGCGTCGTCCGCCTCGCCGAGCTGCAGTCGCGGGGCTACCTGTATCTCAGGCCGTGAACAGTGCACTGCACCGTCATAAAATTGTTCAGAGTTCGCGGTTGCATCGGATCAAATCCGAGGGATCGAACCTGTCAGGGTGGAGTTGTCTCTTTTTGATGCGCATATTCATTTTTGGCAGCCCTTTCCGCCCCGTGTTGACAATCCGGTCTCGCCCCAGAAAGCTGCTGGGGAACCCGTCCACCGACCCGATCGAGCAGAAACAGGCATCATGAACCCCGTCAAAACACTCGAAAACCACGGCCAATCGGTTTGGCTGGACTTCCTGGCCCGCGGCTTCATCGCCAAAGGCGACCTCAAGCAGCTGATCGACGAGGACGGCGTCAAAGGCGTCACCTCCAACCCCTCGATCTTCGAGAAGGCGATCGGCAGCTCGGACGAATATGACGGGGCGATCGGCCATGCGCTGAAGAAGGGCGATCGCCCGGTCGCCGAACTGTTCGAGCATCTCGCCATCACGGACATCCAGCACGCCGCCGACGTGCTGCGTCCGGTCTATGACCAGCTGGACGGCAAGGACGGCTTCGTCAGCCTCGAAGTGTCGCCCTATCTGGCGATGGACACCAGGGGCACCATCGCCGAAGCGCAGCGGCTCTGGAAGGAGGTTCGGCGCAAGAACCTGATGGTGAAGGTGCCGGCGACGCCGGAAGGCCTACCCGCGATCGAGCACCTGATCGGCGAAGGCATCAGCATCAACATCACGCTCCTGTTCTCGCAAAAGGTCTATCTTGAGGTCGCCGAGGCCTATCTGAAAGGCCTGGAGAAGTACGTCGCCGGCGGCGGCGACCCCTCGCATATTGCGAGCGTGGCGAGCTTCTTCGTCAGCCGTATCGACACCGCCGTCGACAAGCAGCTCGACGACAAGATCGCGAAGGCCAACGATCCCACCGAGAAGGAGCGGCTGGCGTCGCTGAAGGGCAAGGTCGCGATCGCCAACGCCAAGCTGGCGTACCAGGATTACAAGCGGATCTTCGCCGGTCCGCGCTGGGACAAGCTGGCGGCTAAGGGGGCAAAGCCGCAGCGGCTGCTGTGGGCCTCGACCGGCACCAAGAACAAGGACTACAGCGACGTCCTTTATGTTGAGGAGCTGATCGGCCCCGACACGGTCAACACCGTGCCGCCGGCAACGCTCGATGCTTTCCGCGACCATGGCAAGGTGCGCGACAGCCTCGAGGAGAACATCGAGGACGCGCGGCGCGTGCTCGATGAACTGGAAAAATCCGGGATCTCGCTGGACGCGATCACCGCCGAACTGGTCAAGGACGGCGTCAGGCTGTTCGCCGATGCCGCCGACAAGCTTTATGGCGCGGTCGCCTTCAAGCGCGCCACCTCGCTCGGCACCGGCATCGACGGCCAGAAGCTCAAGGTCGTTGGCGAGCTTGCCAAGGCCATCGAAGAGAATACCGAGGAATGGCGTGCCTCGGCCAAGGTCCGCCGGCTCTGGCATAAGGACAAATCGGTCTGGACCGGCGAGGATGAGGACAAATGGCTGGGCTGGCTGACCAGCCCGGCGAAGGCCGACATCGCCGACTACGAGGATTTCGCCGAGCGCGTGAAGGGCCAGAAATTCACCGACGCGGTCGTGCTCGGCATGGGCGGCTCCAGCCTGGGGCCGGAGGTGCTGGCGGAGACCTTCGCCAAGAAGGCAGGCTTCCCCAAGCTGCACGTGCTCGATTCCACCGACCCGGCGCAGGTGCGGGCGATGGAAGCGGCGGTCGATATCTCGAAGACGCTGTTCATCGTATCCAGCAAATCCGGCGGCACCACCGAGCCGAACGTGATGAAGGACTATTTCTTCGACCGCGTCTCCAAGACGATCGGCGCCGCCAAGGCCGGCCACCGCTTCATCGCAGTGACCGATCCCGGCTCGTCGCTGGAGAAGACCGCAAAGCGGCAGGGCTTTGCCCGCATCTTCTACGGCGAGCCCACGATCGGCGGCCGCTACTCGGTGCTCTCCCCCTTCGGCCTGGTGCCGGCCGCCGCCGCCGGCATCAATATCCGCAGCCTGATCAAGCATACGCTGTCGATGGTGCGCTCCTGCGGCGCCGATGTGCCGCCGCACGAGAACCCGGGCGTGCAGCTCGGGCTCGCGATGGGGCTCGCCGGCCTCGAAGGCCGCGACAAGGTGACGATCACCTCGTCCAGGAAGATCGCCGATTTCGGCGCCTGGGCCGAGCAGTTGATCGCCGAATCCACCGGCAAGGACGGCAAGGGCCTGATCCCAATTGACGGCGAGACGCTGGCCGAGCCGGCTGCCTACGGCGACGACCGCTTCTTCATCGACCTCCGCACCGAGGGCGAGAACGACGCCGAGCATGACGCCCGGCTGGACGCGCTGGAGCAAGCCGGCCATCCCGTGGTCCGGATCGTCCTGCCGTCGATCGACCATATCGGCCAGGAGTTCTTCCGCTTCGAGATCGCGGCTGCGGTGGCAGGCTCGGTGCTCGGCATCAACCCGTTCAACCAGCCAGATGTCGAGGCGGCCAAGATCAAGACCCGCGAACTGACCGCAGCGTTCGAGAAGTCCGGATCGCTGCCGGCCGAACAGCCGGTGGTCTCGACCGCCGAGGCCGACCTCTACACCGACGAGCACAACGCCGCCGCGCTGCGCAAGGCCGGCGCCGACGGCACTCTCGGCTCATGGCTCAAGGCGCACCTGTCGCGCTCGCAGCGCGGCGACTATGTCGCCCTGCTCGCCTATATCGAACGCGACAAAGCGTTCATCGACGCGCTGCAAAAAATGCGGCTTGCCGTGCGCGACGGCAAGCATCTCGCCACCTGCGCCGAGTTCGGGCCGCGCTTCCTGCACTCGACCGGCCAAGCCTACAAGGGCGGCCCCGACAGCGGCGTGTTCCTGCAGATCACCGCCGATGATGCTGCGGACCTGCCGGTGCCAGGCCAGAAGGCGAGCTTCGGCGTCATCAAGGCAGCGCAGGCGCGCGGCGATTTCGACGTCTTGACCGAACGCGGCCGGCGCGCGCTGCGCGTCCATCTCAAGGGTGGACTCGGCCCGGCGCTAGCCACGCTGGACGCCGCACTTAACGAAGCCCTCAACTAGAGCATGGTCCCGAAAAACCGGACACCGGTTCTCGGATCACGCGCAACAGTCAAGGACATGAGAACATGCAGCTCGGCATGATCGGCTTGGGGCGGATGGGTGGCAACATCGTCCGCCGGCTGATGGCCCACGGCCATACCGCCGTGGTCTACGACAAGGATCCGAAGGCGGTCGCCGCGCTTACCGCCGACGATGCCTTAGGCTCCGCCTCGCTGGAGGAATTCGTGCTCAAGCTGGAGCAGCCACGCACCGCCTGGGTGATGCTCCCGGCCGGCAAGATCACCGAGGCGACGATCGAGGCGCTGTCCAAGCTGATGCAGCCGGGCGACACCATCATCGACGGCGGCAACACGTTCTGGCAGGACGACGTCCGCCGCGGCAAGGCGCTGAAGGAACGCGGCCTGAATTATGTCGACGTCGGCACCTCTGGCGGCATCTGGGGCATCGAGCGCGGCTACTGCATGATGATTGGCGGCGAGAAATCCGTCGTCGACCGGCTCGACCCGATCTTCAGCGCGCTCGCGCCCGGCCTCGGCGACATTCCGCGCACCCCGCACCGCGAGGGCCGCGATCCCCGTATCGAGCAGGGCTATATCCATGCCGGCCCGGTCGGCGCCGGGCATTTCGTCAAGATGATCCATAACGGCATCGAATACGGTCTGATGCAGGCCTATGCCGAGGGCTTTGACATCCTGAAGAACGCTGGCAGCGAGGCGCTCCCGCCAGATCACCGCTTCGATCTCGAGATCGCAGATATCGCCGAGGTCTGGCGCCGCGGCAGCGTGATCCCGTCCTGGCTGCTCGACCTCACCGCGATCGCGCTCGCCGAGAACGCCACCCTCGATAATTATTCCGGCTTCGTCGAGGATTCCGGCGAAGGCCGCTGGACCGTCAATGCCGCGATCGACGAGGCGGTGCCTGCGGAAGTGCTGACGGCGGCGCTGTTTGCCCGCTTCCGCTCGCGCAAGGACCACACCTTCGCCGAGAAGATCCTCTCCGCGATGCGCGCCGGTTTCGGCGGCCACCGGGAGCCGCCGCAAAGCGCCAAGAAGAGCTAGGGAAGGCCCAATGATGACGAACGGTCACGCGCAAAAGAAACCCGACCCTTGCTCCTTCATCATCTTCGGCGTCACGGGCGACCTCGCGCACCGACTGGTGATCCCTGCCCTCTATAATCTCGCCGCGACCAATCTGTTGCCCGACAGATTCTGCATCGTCGGCGTCGCCCGCGGCGGCATGTCGAACGAGGAATTGAACGCGAGCCTGATGAAGGGATTGCGGCAGTTCGCGACCCGTCCGGTCGATGAGACCGTCGCCAAACGCCTGTTCGAATGCGTGACCGCGGTCGAAGCCGACCCGAAGGATCCCGCCTCCTTCGACAGGATGGCGAGCGAACTCAAGGAACGGGAAGCGGCGCGCGGCACCGGCGGCAACCGGCTGTTCTATTTGGCCACTCCGCCGGGCGCCTTCCTGCCGATCACCAAGCAATTAGCCCGCACTGGCATGCTGGCCGAAAACGGCTATTGGCGGCGGATCGTGATCGAGAAGCCGTTCGGTACGGACCTTGACTCGGCAAGGCACTTGAATGCCGAGTTGCTGAAGCTGGTCGACGAGCACCAGATCTACCGGATTGATCATTACCTCGGCAAGGAAACCGTCCAGAACATCCTGGTGCTGCGCTTTGCCAACGGCATGTTCGAGCCGATCTGGAATCGGAATCATATCGACCACATCCAGATCACCGTCGACGAGAAGCTCGGCGTCGGCCATCGCGGCAGCTTCTATGACTCGACCGGCGCGCTGCGCGACATGGTGCCGAACCATCTGTTCCAGCTGATGTCGCTGGTGGCAATGGAGCCGCCGATCCGCTTTGATGCGCATTCGGTGCGCACCGAGAAGGCGAATGTGCTGGCCGCGATCCAGATCCAGAGCGAAGAGGAAGCGCTGCACAATTCGGTGCGGGGGCAGTATCGCGGCGGCAAGATCGGCGACACCGTGATCGAGGACTATTGCAAGACCACGGACGTCAAGCCCGGCAGCGCCACCGAGACCTATGCCGCGCTCAAGCTGATCATCGACAATTGGCGCTGGGCCGGCGTGCCGTTCTATCTGCGCACCGGCAAGGCCTTGGCCGCCAAGCGCACCGAGATCGCCATCAAGTTCAAGCAGGCGCCGTTCGCGATGTTCCGCGACACGCCGATCGACCAGCTCTCGCAGAACTACCTCGTGATCTCGACCGAGCCGACCGAGGGCATCGAGCTGCAGTTCAACACCAAGGTTCCCGGCCCGACCATCGACATCGACGGCGTCGAGATGAAGTTCCGCTACAAGGACTACTTCAAGGCCGAGCCGTCCACCGGCTATGAGACGCTGATCTATGACTGCATGATAGGCGACAACATCCTGTTCCAGCGCGCCGACAGCGTCGAGGCCGGCTGGCAGGCCGTGCAACCCTTCCTCGATGCCTGGAAGAAGGCTGGCGGCGCCGGCCTGCAACCCTACAAAGCCGGCTGCGACGGTCCTGAGGCCGCCAACGCGCTTCTGACCCGCGACGGCCGTAGCTGGCGAAAGCTCGGCTGACCATGACCGCCGTCGGCCGCCGCCAGATCATCACCGTCGCCGATCCCGCAGCGCTGGCGAACGCCGCAGCCGAACGCGTGCTGGCGCGGATGGCCACGAACAGCGGCCGGATCGCGATCTGCCTGACCGGCGGATCGAGCCCGAAAGCGCTCTACCGGTTGCTTGCGACCGAGCCGTACCGCGCCAGGATCCCGTGGGACCGCGTGCACTGGTTCATCGGCGACGAGCGCTTCGTGCCGCCTGACGATCCCAGGAACAACATGGCGATGGCGCGCGCGACATTCCTGGATCGCTACGCGCCCGCCCCCCACATCCATCCGATCCCGACCTATGCCGCCAGCCCCGATGAAGCGGCGGAGCGCTATGCGCGCGAGCTGCAATCGTTCTACGGCGCGGAAGATCTGGACGCCGCCCGTCCGCTGTTCGATCTGGTGCTGATGGGTGTCGGGCCGGATGGACACGCCGCCTCGCTGTTTCCGAACTACCCCGCGATCGAGGTGATCGACCGTTGGGCGGTCGGCGTGCCCAAGGCCAATGTCGAACCGTTCGTGCCGCGCGTCAGCCTGACCCTGCCGACGCTGGCTTGCTGCCGCGAAATGCTGTTCGAGGCCGCAGGCAAGGAGAAGCGCGCAATCCTGACCCGCGTCTTCGCCGGCGAGAACCTGCCGGCGAACCGCGCGCAATCGATCGGCGAGACGGTCTGGTTGATCGACGAGGCGGCGCGGCCGGAGAATTTTAGTGGCTGATCCGGCAACCCTCTGCGCCCTCGTCGTGATGGGCGTCTCCGGCTCAGGCAAGAGCACGATCGGCGAGACGCTCGCGGGGCGGCTCGGCTGGCGTTTCGAGGACGGTGATCGCTTTCACCCCGCAAGCAATGTCGCGAAAATGAGCGCAGGCCAGCCGCTCACCGATGACGATCGCCGCCCCTGGCTGCAGGCAATCGCCGATGAGATCGACCGTGTCTGCAAGGCTGGCGAGCGCCTGGTGGTCGCCTGCTCGGCGCTGAAGCGCGCCTACCGCGACATCCTGCTGCATGGACGCAGTGACGTCGGCATCGTCTTCCTCGACGGCACCGAGGCGCTAATCGCGAGCCGGCTCGCCCATCGCAAGGGCCATTTCATGCCGCCGGGCCTCCTCGCCAGCCAGTTCCAGACCCTGGAGCCGCCGGGCTTGAGCGAACATCCGATCACCGTCTCGATCGACGCGACGATCGAGACCATCGTCGACGCCATCATCCGCCAAATGAAGTAGCCCCATGACCCGCATCGCCCTGCTCGTTTCCGACGTCGACGGTACGCTGCTGACCAAGGACAAGGTTTTGACGGCCGCCGCCCGCGCAGCCGCGCAAAAACTGCATGCGGCCGGCATCGGCTTCACCATCGTCTCCAGCCGCCCCTCGATCGGCATGGGATTTTTGATCGAGCCGCTGGCGATCACGCTGCCGGTCGGCGCCTTCAACGGCAGCTCGATCATCGATCCAGAGCTCAAGCCGATCGAGCAGCACCTGATCCCGCCGGCGACCGCGCGGCGGGCCATCGATCTGCTCCGCGAATTCGGCGTCGACATCTGGCTGTTCACCAACGACCGCTGGCTGACGGCCAATCTCGACGGCGAATATGTCGCGCACGAGCGGCACACCATCAGGCACGAGGCGACCATCGTTACGGATTTCACGCCCTATCTCGACCAGGCCTGCAAGATCGTCGGCGCCTCTTCCGACGCCCCGCTGCTCGCGCGCTGCGAAAGCGCGATGCAAGAGGCCGTCGGCACCGAGGCGACCGCCGTCCGCTCGCAAACCTATTATCTCGACGTCACCCCGCCCGGCCACGACAAGGGCACCTTTGTCGAGGCGATGGCAAAACGATTGGGCATTCCGACCGAGGCGGTGGCAACCATCGGCGACATGCGCAACGACTTGCCGATGTTTGCAAGGAGCGGCGTTCAGTTTGCCATGGGCAACGCCACCGATGAGGTCAAGAGCCACGCCAAGTTCGTCACCGACAGCAACGAGCATGACGGCTTCGCCAAGGCGATCGAGATGGTGCTGAACTATAACGAGACCGCGTGACGGCGAATGCACCGCCGTCCCGTCAGCTCTCCTTGCTCCCCGCGCCCTCGACAAAATCCACCGGCGTTTCTTTCTTGACGCTCGTGCCAAGCAGCGTTGCGTCCCAGTTGGTCAGACGGACGCAGCCATGGGATTCCGATTTGCTGATCTTCGATGGTTCAGGCGAACCATGGATTCCGTAACCCTCCCCTGAAAGCCCGATCCAGTATAGCCCGACCGGATTGTTCGGGCCGGGCTTGATGACGAACGGCCGCTTGGCGTGCACGCCCTTGAACTTGTAGGCCGGGTTGTAGCGGTAGAAGGGATTGGCGTCGGACGAGATCACCTTGAGCGTGCCGCTCGGCGTCGGCTTGTCCTCGCTGCCGACGGTTGCCGGAAAGAAGGCGACCAACGCGCCGCCGCCGTCGAAGGCCTTGACGGTCTGCCGCGACTTGTCGACTTCGATCCGCGCCACGTTCAGCTTCAGCTGGGGATCGCGACCGTTGACGACAAGAATGGTCTCGCCGGCGCGGTCGAACTTCTTGCCGGGGTTGAGCTGGGCCAGCAGCCCCTCGCTCATGTGGAATTTCTCCGCAAGCGCCTCGCGCGCGCTCTTGTAGCCGAGCGCCGGCAGCGATTTCATCGCCTCCAACTTGGCGGGAATCCTCCTGATAAACGGTCCTTTCACATCCTTTTCGGAGATCGTGTAGCTCGTGATGATGTCGCCTTGGGCAGTCTCGTTCAGCTTTGCCCAGATCTCCGGCGTGAGCGTCTTCTGAAAGGACAGGCCCTTGGCTTCCGCGAACGCCTGTAGCGCCTTGCGCGTATTCTCGGCAAACTTGCCGTCGATCTCTCCGGGCGAGAACAACGCGCGCTCGAGCAGCACCTGGGCCTTAATGATTGTCGCGTCGGCCTTTTCCTCGGACGCGGGGCGAGCCCGGTACCCGGCCTTGTTGATCGCCGCGGCATCAAGGCCGGCAGCGAATGCCGGCCCCGAGATCAGACATGCAAGCAGCGCTACGGCGAACAGGCGAGCCATTGCCGATCCTCCAACCAGATATCTGCAGACAATGATCGTTGCTCCCGCGGGTTCCTTCGCGCGGGTCCAGGCGGTAGTCTATTTCGACCGCTGCACGGCCGGCTTCTCGGCCGCCCGCTTGGCGTCGCTGAGATTGTGCGCGGTGTTGATCAGCGCGATATGAGTCAGCGCCTGCGGGAAATTGCCGGTCTGGCGGCCGGCGATGGCGTCGTACTCTTCGGCGAGCAGGCCGAGGTCATTGGCAAGCGCGATCACGCGATCGAACAGCGTTTGCGCCTTCCCGACCTCGCCCGCGAGCACATAGGCATCGGCAAGCCAAAGCGTGCAGGCGAGGAAGGCGCCTTCGATCGGCTGCTTCTCTTCGGAGACTTCGCGCGGATCGTGCCGCATCACGAAGCCATTGCGCATCAGATATTGCTCGGTCGCGGCCAGCGTACCGCGGATCCGTGAATCGGTCGGCGGCAGGAATCCCACCGCCGGCAGCAGCAGGATGCTGGCATCAAGCAGCTTGGAGCCATAGGATTCGACGAACGAGTTGAGCTTGCGATCAAACCCCTTGGCGCAAACATCGCGGTGGATGGTCTCGCGCAGCACCAGCCATTTGTTGAGCGGCGCCTTGAGGCCAAATTTCTGCGCGCTCTTGATGCCGCGGTCGAAAGCGACCCAGGTCATCACCTTCGAAAAGACATAGTGCTTGCCCGCGCCACGACGCTCCCAGATTCCGTGGTCCGGCCGGTCCCATTCTTCCGCAAGGTGTTCGAGCACAGCGCATTCCAGCGACCAGCTCGCATCGTCGAGCTGCAACTTCGCGACGCGCGCCTGGTGGAAGGCGTCGATCAATTCGCCGTAGACGTCGAGCTGCAGTTGCGCATGCGCGGCGTTGCCGATGCGCACCGGCTGCGCGCCCTCATAGCCGGGCAGCCAGACCGCTTCCCACTCCAGAAGCCGCCGCTGGCCCATGATGCCGTACATGATCTGCATGTTGGCCGGCGCCCCCGCGGCCGCGCGCAACAACCAATTGTGCCAGGCCAGCGCTTCCTCGGTGTAGCCCGAGTTCATCAGCGCCAGCAGCGTGAAGGTCGCATCCCGCAGCCAGCAGTAGCGGTAGTCCCAGTTACGCTGGCCGCCGAGTTTTTCCGGCAGCGAGGTCGTGGGCGCCGCGACGATGCCGCCGGTCGGCGCGAAGGTCAGCGCCTTCAGCGTGATCAGCGAGCGCAGCACGAGGTTGCGACCAAACCCCTCATAGGTGCAGCGGCTCGACCATTCGGTCCAGAACGCTTCGGTGTCCTGCAAGGCTTGGGCGGGATCGATCGGCCCGGGAACCGGCAGATGCGAGGGTCCATAGGTCATCACGAAAGGCAAGCTCTCGCCTTCGCCGACCGTGAATTCGGCCACCGTGGTCATGTTATGGCCGCGGGTCTCGACCGGCGAGCGGAGCACGATCATGTCCTGCCCGGCGATCGCCAGCAGCGCCGACCCGTCCTCGCTCTTCTTGACCCAGGGAATATCAGCACCCAAGCCGAATCGGATGATCAACTCCATCCGCAGCTTGACGCTACCCTTCACGCCGCGCACTAGCCGCACGATGTCGGAAGCATTGCCGCGCGGCGGCATGAAATCGATCAGCTCGACGACGCCGCTTTCGGTCTCGAACCGCGTCTCCAGGATCAGCGTGTTGTCGCGGTAACGGCGGGAGGTCTTGATGATGGTCCCAGCTGGCGCGATCAACCAGCGGCCATGCCTGTTGTTGCCGAGCAGCGCCGCGAAACAGGCATCGCAATCGAAGGCGGGCCAGCACAGCCAGTCGATCGATCCGTCGCGGCCGACAAGCGCCGCCGTCTCACAATCGCCGATCAGTCCGTAATCCTCGATCCTGCAAGACACGGTGGCGACTGCTCCTCTTTAAGCTGGTGCGGACGACCGCTCGCGAGTGGCGTTCCTCAGTGCTTCGACATCGATGGCGGAGGCGATGTGTTCGATCGACACCGGCAGCCGCCGCCGCCAGTTCGGATGTTCGTCGACGGTGCCGGGGATGTTCGGCTGATCGACCAGGCCGAGCAGGTCCTCCAGCGAGATCGTCAGCAGGCGGGACCTGGTCCGGGAGAGGAAAGTAGCGACCGAATAAAGATCATGGCGGTCGATGTCATTCTGGCGCAGCACCTCGTCCAGCATGCTCAGCGCATGCCAGCGCGCCTGGTCGCTTTCGCCCGGATCGATGCCGAGCGAACGCTTCAGCTTCAAATCGCTGAACGAGCGCCAGCCGGCATAGGTCGCAAGATCATGGGTGTTGAAGGTGACGAGCGCATTGGCGGCGTAACGGTCGATGCCGCGAAAGGCCCCGCGGTCGTCGCGCTCGAACATCATCACGAGATAGGACCAGATGCCCCAGTCGTTCATCTGCTCACGAAAACCGTCCGGCACGGTGCCGAGATCCTCGCCGATCACGACGCAACGATGCGCCACGCTCTCCTGCGCGGTTGCGGCCAGCATCGCCTCGAACGGCATCTGCACATAGGCGCCATTCTCCGGACCGAAGCCGTGCGGCACCAGGTAAAGCCGCTTCAAGCCGAGCACATGATCCAGCCTGATCGCGCCGGCGTGGCGCATCGAGGCACGCAGCATTTCCCGATACGGCTCGAAGAAACGCATTTCGAGGCCGGCGGCGTTGAAGCCGGCAAGACCCCAATCCTGCCCGGCAGTGTTGAGCGGGTCCGGCGGCGCGCCGACGCCGAGCAGGCGCGAGATCGCGCCCTGCTCGTTCCAGGCATCGAAGCCGTCGGACTGCACGCCGACGGCGACATCGAGATAAAGCCCAACCTTCATGCCGAGCTGGTGCGCCAGCGCCTTGCATGCCGCAAGCTGCCGGTCAGCGTTCCATTGCACGAACTCGACGAATTCGATCTCGCCGAAATCGGCGCCCTTGCGCAGACGGCTGCACTTGCCGTCGTCCGGCCGCCGCCATTCTTCGGGCCATTCCCACCAGGGCTGGTTGAACTTTTTCCGCAACACCTCGAAACACGCGAAGCGCGACAAGAGCGGCCCGCGCTCGCTCCTGAAGCGTTCGAAGTCCTGACGGCGCTCGAGCGTCGGGCTCGCCTTGAAGCTCGCAAACGCGGAGCGCAGCGCCTGCCATTTTGACGCCGCAACCGCACGATAGTCGACGATGTCCCCGGCGCGCAGTTGCGCGAGCTTGTCCTTCGCGCTGGGATCGACGCGGAATTCCGGCAGCTTCTCGACGTCGATATAGAGCGCGTTGAGGAACAGTCGGCTGTTCGGCGAATAGGGGCTACAATCACCGGGGCGGTCATCGAACAGCGCATGCAGCGGGTTAAGTCCGACACCACCGGCACCCAATTGATGGGCGAGTTCGATCAAGCCCCGCAGATCGGTGAAATCGCCCATGCCCCAATTGCGCGCGGAACGCACGCTGTAGAGCTGAACCGCAAGCAGCCAGCAGCGGTCAAAATCGCCGCCAAAGGCACGTTCCGGTGCGACAATCAGCGGCAGCTCTTCGGTCGATCCGGCAGCATCGTTCAGGCGGAGCTGGTACACCCCGACCGGCAAATCCTGCGGCCAGGATATTGCCCGGTCGCCCGCTTCACCCTTCGCCATCATTTTGCCACCAGCCGAAATCGTCCATCCGACCGGCAACTTGGCGTCGATCGAAAGCTCCGAGGGCGCCGGGCGGCCGCGCCGCACGACAACCGGCTGATCGATCCACCGGCGTGGCTCGCGCGGCGGCAAGGCGTCGAGGATCGTTTTCAACGCAGCCGCGTCTGTCACACGGCGGTGGCCCTGACCGTCGATATATTCGGTCGTAATTCCAAGGTCTCTGGCTTTGGCGTAGGGGTCCATTCGGCACGCGCTTTGCACACGACCCGGGAGAGTGGGTCACGAAATTATGTAGATGCGGGAAGGGGATAGATGATGTTTAACTCGCTGTCCTTCCAGCCGTTCCATGGGAACCAATATCCCATGAGCGGCTTTCTATATCAGTCCGGAGCGTATCCTTCACGCAACGGGGGCGTCATTTCCTTGTCAATGGCGGCATCACCGTGAACAAAACCGCTCAAACTGTCGAGAGTGCCGCCGGCACTTTCCATATCGAAGACGTCTATCCGCTGATCGATGGCGGCCGCTACCCCGTGAAACGCATCGTGGGGGAGCCCGTTGAGGTCTGGGCCGACGTCTATCGCGACGGGCATGACATCGTCGCTGCAGAACTGATCTGGCGCGGCGAGCTCGACCACGAATGGCGGCGCGAGCCGATGACCATGCACGGCAACGATCGCTGGTTTGGCTCCTTCGTCCCCGACACGCCCGGCCGTTATTTCTATGCGATCGAGGCCTGGACCGACGAATTCGCCACCTGGCGGCACGGCTTTGAGCTGAAGCAGAAGGCCGGCACCGATGTGACGCTCGATGCCATCGAAGGCGCGGGCATGCTGACCAAGGCGCAGGCCGGCGGACGGGCGGCGGCGGCCATCATCCTCAAGCAGTGCGAGACCTATCTCCAGTCCGGCGATCCGGCTGCCCTGCTCACACCTGAATTGCAGGACGCGATGGCCGAAAGCCAGTCGCGACCCGACCTGACGCGCTCACAGCTCTTCCCGTTCGTCGCCGATCGGCCGCGGGCGCGCTTCGGCTCCTGGTATGAGATGATCCCGCGCAGCCAGGGCAAAGTCGAGGGACAGCACGGCACCTTCCGCGACTGCATCGACCGGTTGCCTGACGTCGCGGCGATGGGGTTCGACGTGGTCTACTTCACGCCGATCCACCCGATCGGCAAGATCAACCGCAAGGGACGCAACAATGCGGTCACCGCCAAGGAAGGCGATCCCGGCAGCCCCTACGCGATCGGCTCGGCCGAAGGCGGCCACGACGCCATCCATCCGGAATTGGGCACGTTGCAGGACTTCCGCGCGTTCGTCGCGGCATGCAGAGAGCACAACATGGAAGTCGCGCTCGACTTCGCGGTGCAATGTTCGCCGGACCATCCCTGGCTGAAGGAACATCCGCAATGGTTCAAGAAACGCCCCGACGGTTCGATGCGCTATGCGGAGAATCCGCCGAAGAAATATGAGGACATCGTCAACCCGGATTTCGGCTGCGAGGATTCAGGCTCGCTGTGGAATGCGCTGCGGGACGTGATCCTGTTCTGGGTCGACCAGGGCGTGAAGATCTTCCGCGTCGACAATCCCCACACCAAGCCGTTCCCGTTCTGGGAATGGCTGATCCACCAGGTGCAGTTGCACCATCCCGACGTGATCTTCCTCGCCGAAGCCTTCACCCGGCCGAAGCTGATGAAGGGATTGGCAAAACTCGGCTTCACCCAGTCCTATACCTATTTCACCTGGCGCACCCAGCGCTGGGAGCTGGAGCAATATCTGATCGAACTCACCCGCTATCCGGAGCGCGACTTCTACCGACCGAATTTCTTCGTCAACACGCCCGACATCCTGCCCTTCCATCTGCAGGGCGGCGAACCCTGGATGTTCAAGTCGCGCGTGGCGCTGGCGGCGACGCTGTCCGGCACCTACGGCATCTACAACGGTTTCGAGCTGCTGGAGCACGAGCCGATCCCCGGGCGGGAGGAATATCTCGATTCCGAGAAATACGAGATCAAGGTGCGTGACTGGGACAAGCCCGGCAACATCAAGCCCTATATCCGTGACCTCAACCTGGCGCGCCGCGCCAACGCAGCGTTGCAGCAGACCAGCAATCTGCGTTTCCTGCCCATCGAGGACGGCAACGTAATCGGGTTCGTCAAGGAATCCGTCGACGGGAGCAACACGGTTGCGGTCGCAATTGCATTGTCGCGCGACGCCCACGAAGTCTGGCTGCCGCTCGGCGATGTCCAGACGGGCACCGGCGATGAGCGCCGCCACGTCGCTGCGGTCGAGAACCTGATCACGGGCGAACGCCATGCACTCGACTGGGGCGGCATCCGGGTGCGGATCGATCCAATGCGCGATCCGGCGGTGCTGTTCCGCTGCCTGGCCTGAAGGGGGCGGTGCCATGAACGTGCTTTCAGCGGTCGAGACAAAGGAACTGGTGGCCACCGAGACGGCGGACGAGCTCTGGTACAAGGACGCCATCATCTACCAGCTCCACGTCAAGGCCTTCGCCGACAGCAACAATGACGGCATCGGCGATTTCGCGGGGCTGACCGAGAAGCTTGGCTATCTGCAGGATCTCGGCGTCACCACGCTGTGGTTGTTGCCATTCTATCCGTCCCCGGGGCGTGATGACGGCTACGACATCGCCGACTATGGCGACATCAATCCCGATTTCGGAACGATGAAGGACTTCAAGCGCTTCATCCATGAAGCCAAGAAGCGCGGCCTTCGTGTCATCACCGAGCTCGTCGTCAACCACACCTCCGACCAGCACGCCTGGTTCAAGCGCGCGCGCCGCAGCCATCCCGGCTCGAGCGCACGCAACTGGTATGTCTGGAGCGACACCGACCAGAAATACCAGGGCACGCGGATCATCTTCACCGATACCGAGAAGTCGAACTGGACCTGGGATCCCGAAGCGGGCCAGTTCTACTGGCACCGCTTCTTCTCGCACCAACCGGACCTGAACTTCGACAACCCGCGCGTGGTGCGCGCCATCGTGCAGGTGATGAAGCGCTGGCTCGACACCGGCGTCGACGGTTTCCGGCTGGACGCCATTCCCTATCTCTGCGAGCGCGAAGGCACCAACAACGAGAACCTGCCCGAGACGCACGCCATCATCAAACTGCTGCGGCGCGAGCTCGACACCTACGCCAGGGGCAAGATCCTGCTCGCCGAAGCCAATCAATGGCCGGAGGACGTGCAGGAATATTTCGGCCGGGAAGACGAATGCCACATGGCGTATCATTTCCCGCTCATGCCGCGCATCTATATGGCGATCGCGCAGGAGGACCGCTTTCCGATCACCGACATCCTGCGGCAGACGCCCGACATCCCGGCCAGTTGCCAATGGGCGCTGTTCCTCCGCAACCATGACGAGCTGACCCTGGAAATGGTCACCGATGTCGAGCGCGACTATCTGTGGTCGACCTATGCCAACGATCCCCGCGCCCGCATCAATGTCGGCATTCGCCGCCGCCTCGCGCCATTGATGGACAATGACCGGCGCAAGATCGAATTGATGAACTCGCTCCTGCTCTCGTTCCCGGGCACGCCGATCATCTATTACGGCGACGAGATCGGGATGGGCGACAACATCTATCTCGGCGACC
Source organism: Bradyrhizobium sp. Leo78 (assembly GCF_059512425.1). Taxonomy (NCBI): domain Bacteria; kingdom Pseudomonadati; phylum Pseudomonadota; class Alphaproteobacteria; order Hyphomicrobiales; family Nitrobacteraceae; genus Bradyrhizobium; species Bradyrhizobium sp. Leo78. Next base: position 53,372 of record NZ_JCAMOT010000015.1, on the reverse strand, counting down.
GCAACGGCGTCCGCACGCCGATGCAATGGAGCCCGGACCGCAATGGCGGCTTCTCCCGCGCCGACCCGGCGCGGCTCTACGCACCCATGATCATGGACCCCGTCTACGGCTACGAGGCCGTGAACGTGGAAGCACAGTCGCGCAGCCTGTCATCGCTGCTCAGCGCCACCAAACGCCTGATCGCGGTGCGCAAGTCGACGCTGGCCTTCGGCCGCGGCTCCATGACCTTCATCCGCCCCGAGAACCGTTCGGTGCTCGCCTATGTCAGGCAGTATCAGGACGAGGTCATTCTCTGCGTCGCCAATTTGTCGCGCTCGGCGCAGGCGACCGAGCTCGACCTTTCCGCCTTCAAGGGACGCATTCCCCTGGAGATGCTCGGCCGCACGCGCTTCCCGACGATCGGCGAACTGCCCTACATGGTCACGCTCGCGCCGTATGGCTTTTACTGGTTCCAGCTCCAGGAGCCGGACAAGTCCATCGCCATCCCGCGGCGCGCGGTGCCGGAATTCGAGACGCTGGTCGTGCCGCTGAATTCAACCTGGGTGTCGCTGGCGCGCGCCCGCGGTGTGTTCGAGCGCGACGTGCTGCCGGGCCACCTGTCGCGGGCGCGCTGGTATCCCGAGAGTTTGTCGAAGGCGATCCAGCCGCAGCTCGTCTCCGCGATTCCCTTCTGCGATATCGGCGACAACCGCCCCTGGCTCGCTTTCTTCGAGACGACTCAGCGCGGCGCCACCTCACGCTACGTGCTGCCGATCCGGATCGAATGGGTGCGCTTCGACCGCGAGCGCTACAATCCGCGCGCCCTAGCCGCGGTACGGCAAGGCGCGCGCGAGGGCACGCTGCTCGATGTTGCGACCGACGAGATCTTCATCGCGCTGTTGCTCCGCAATCTGGCGCAGTCGCTGACGGTCGAGGACGAGGAGCTCGGCATCGCGCTCCGCCTCGAATTCCGCCCGACCAGCCGCTTCACGGACAAGCCGATCAAACAGCCCCAGCGCATCCGCGCGGTGGAGACCGAGCAGTCCAATAGCACGGCGCTGGTCGACGAGGATTACGTCGTCAAAATCTACCGCAAGCTCGAGCCCGGCATCAATCCGGAGATCGAGATGGGACGCTTCCTCACCGACGTCGCGGGCTTCGCCAACACGCCGGCGCTGCTCGGCACGGTCGAGCTCGTCGAGGGCGAGAAGCGCAGTGCGATCGGCATCGTTCACGCCTTTGTCACCAACCAGGGCGAGGCATGGACCGTCACATCAGCCTATCTCGACCGCTTCGTCGAGGAGCAGCGGCTGCTCGCGACCAATCATGAGACGAAGCAAAGCGAACAGCAGATCTCCTATCTGCGCTACATGGCGCAGACGGGAAAGCGGGTCGCCGAACTGCACATTGCGCTGGCGAGCAACCGCGACCTGCCCGAGTTCGTGCCGGAGCCGACCAGGCCGGAAGACGTGCAGCGCTGGATCGACGACATCCTGGCCCGTGCCGATCGCGTTTTCGAGACACTGACGCAGCGACGGGATACGCTGAAAGAGGCCGATCGCCCGCTGGTGGCTCAGTTTCTGGCGCAGCAGGATAGCTTGCCGGCCCGGCTGAAGGCGCTGCTGCCCGGAGACATCGACGGCCTCAACATCCGCCATCACGGCGACTTCCATCTCGGCCAGATGCTGATCGTCAAGGACGACATCTTCATCATCGATTTCGAGGGCGAGCCGCGGCGGAGCATCGCTGAGCGGCGGCGCAAGGCGCCGGCGGCGCGCGATGTCGCCGGGCTAGTCCGCTCGATCGACTACTCCGTCACCGCTGCGCTCGATCGGGCGCTCAAGGTCGCACCCGACGAACAAAGCAAGCTCGCGCTGGCGCTCGCCGACTGGCGGGATCGGGCTACCGCGACGTTCCTGGCCGTCTATCGCGAGACCATGGCGGGCCAGCCCTTGTGGCCGGCCGATCCGGATGCCGCGGAGCGGATGCTCAACTTCTTCCTGCTTGAGAAAGCATTCTACGAGATCGAATATGAGCTGGCGCACCGGCCCGACTGGCTGCGCGTCCCGCTGACCGGGATGCTCCGCATCCTGGCGCAACAACCGCATGAGCCGCAATGACCAGATTGCCTGCTGAAGCCTACGCGATCATCGAGGGCCGCCATTCCGACCCCTTCCGCTATCTCGGGCTCCACTCCGAGGGCGACCAGAGCGTGGTGCGCGCCTTCCTGCCGGAAGCCTCCAATGTCGAGGCGATCGGCGAGCATGGCGAAACCGCGCCGCTCGCGCGCATTCATGATGCTGGCCTGTTCGCCGGCGCGCTGCCGAACGGCTCGCGCCGTTACCAGCTCCGCGCCCGCTTCGGCGACCATGTCGTCGATCTCGACGACCCCTATCGCTTCCCGCCCGTGTTGAGCGACTTCGATCTCTATTTGCTCGGCGAAGGCACCCACCAGCGCATCTACGACAAGCTCGGTGCGCATCCGATGACGCTCGACGGCGTGGAGGGCGTCGCCTTCGTGGTGCTGGCGCCCAACGCGCGGCGGGTCAGCGTGGTCGGCGATTTCAACTTCTGGGATGCGCGGCGGCATCCGATGCGGGTCCGCGGCCCTGGCTATTGGGAATTGTTCATCCCGCATGCCCGCGCCGGCGACCACTACAAATTCGACATCATCGGCCCCAATGGCCAACATCTGCCGCTGAAGTCCGATCCGGTGGCATTCGGCGCCGAGCTGCGCCCGAAGACCGCCTCGATCGTGGTCGACCTCGACCACATTCCGCATCCGCAGGCAGCGCCACCAGGCATCAACGGCATTGGCGCGCCGATCTCGATCTACGAGGTCCATCTCGGCTCATGGCGCCGCAAAGGCAACAATGAGTGGCTGACCTATCGCGAGCTCGCCGAGCAGCTTCCGGCCTATGCGCGCGACATGGGCTTCACCCATCTCGAATTCCTTCCCGTCAGCGAGCATCCGTTCGACGGCTCCTGGGGCTATCAGCCGACCGGCCTGTTCGCGCCGACCAGCCGGTTCGGCTCGCCGGCCGACTTCGCTGCGCTCGTCGATGCCTGTCATCGCGAAGGGTTAGGGGTTCTGCTCGACTGGGTGCCCGGACACTTCCCGGACGATCCGCACGGCCTCGGCCATTTCGACGGCACCGCGCTCTATGAGCACGCCAACCCGCTGCAGGGTCGCCATCTCGACTGGGGCACGCTGATCTACAATTACGGGCGCACCGAGGTGACCAATTTCCTGGTCTCGAACGCGCTGTTCTGGCTCGACCGCTATGGCATCGACGGACTGCGCGTCGATGCGGTCGCCTCCATGCTCTATCTCGATTACAGCCGTCCGCCGGGCGGCTGGATCCCGAACAAATATGGTGGCCGCGAGAATTTGGAGGCGATCGACTTTCTGCGCCGCTTCAACACCGAACTGTTCGGGCGCTTTCCGCAGGCGACGACCGCGGCGGAAGAATCGACCGCCTGGCCGCAGGTGTCGCGCCCCGTCGAATTCGGCGGGCTCGGCTTCGGCTACAAGTGGAACATGGGCTGGATGCACGACACCTTGCGCTACATCGGCAAGGAGCCTATCCACCGCAAGTATCACCACGGCGACATCCTGTTCGGCCTGCACTACGCCTTCTCCGAGAACTTCATCCTGCCGCTCTCGCATGACGAGGTCGTGCACGGCAAACGCTCGATCCTGGGCCGCATGCCCGGCGACGACTGGCAGCGCTTCGCGAATTTGCGCGCCTATTACAGCTTCATGTTCGGCCATCCCGGCAAGAAGCTGTTGTTCATGGGCTGCGAGTTCGGCCAGGAGCGCGAGTGGGCTCACGAACATTCGCTCGACTGGCATCTGCTCGCGCAACCGAAATATGCCGGCGTGCAGGCGCTGATCCGCGATCTCAACCGACTCTATCGCGCGCTCCCCGCGCTGCATGAACTGGATTGCGATCCGGCCGGCTTCGAATGGGTCATCACCGATGACGCCGACCACAACGTGTTCGCCTGGATCCGCAAGGGCAACAGCGCGCGTTCGCGCTGCCTGGTGGTGGTCAACTTCTCGCCGAACGTCTATCACGACTATCGCATTCGTGTTCCCTTTGCCGGGAAATGGCGCGAGGTGCTGAATTCGGATTCCTCCCACTATGGCGGCAGCAATGTCGGCAATATCGGTGAGGTGGTCACGCATGAAGGCATTGTGCCCGAGCTCAGCCTGACCATTCCGCCGCTGGCTGCGATCTTCCTCGTACCTGAAAGCTGACGTATGCGACTGACTGGGGGAACGTCGTCCCGGCTGGGCGCCAGTTGGGACGGAAGGGGTACCAATTTTGCGTTGTTCTCTGCGAATGCGGAGAAGGTCGAGCTGTGCCTGTTCGACAGCCAGGGCCGGCGCGAGCTCGAACGCATCGAACTCCCGGAGCGCACCGAGGACGTCTGGCACGGCTATCTCAACGACGTCTCGCCGGGCCAGCTCTACGGCTATCGCGTCTACGGCCCCTACGCGCCGGAGCGCGGCCACCGGTTCAATGCCAACAAGCTCCTGCTCGATCCCTATGCCAAGCGGCTCGCGGGGCGGCTGGTGTGGAGCGATGCACATTTCGCCTACCGCACCGGCAGCGCGCGCGAGGACCTATCCTTTGACCGGCGCGACAATGCCCGCGGCATGCCGAAGGCGGTCGTGGTCGATGAGACCTTCAACTGGGGCCGCCGCGAAATCCGTCCCCACATCCCCTGGGAAGACACGATCATCTACGAGGCCCATGTCAAGGGACTGACGCAGAAGCGCGAGGACGTCGCGCCGAACCTGCGCGGCACCTATGGCGGACTGTCCTCGCCCGCGATGATCAATCATCTGAGGCGGCTCGGCGTCACCACGATCGAACTGTTGCCGATCCACGGCCTGATCGACGACCGCATCCTGGTCGAGAAGAAGCTCGCCAACTACTGGGGCTACAACACGCTCGCCTTCTTCGCGCCGGAGCCGCGCTACGCGCAGGACAATGCGCTCGATTCCTTCCGCACCACGGTGGCGCGACTGCACGATGCCGGCATCGAGGTGATGCTCGACGTCGTCTACAACCACACCGCCGAGGGCAACCATATGGGCCCGACGCTGTCGTTCCGCGGCATCGACAACGCCTCCTATTACTGGCTGAAGCCGGACAATCCGCGCTACTATGACGACTTCACCGGCTGCGGCAATTCGGTCAGGCTCACCCACCCGCGCGTGCTGCAGATGGTGATGGACTCGCTGCGCTACTGGGTCGAGGTCTGCCACGTCGACGGCTTCCGCTTCGATCTCGCGACCACGCTGGCGCGCGTACCGAACGGCTATGACCGCGCCGCGTCCTTCCTCACCGCGGTCAGGCAGGATCCGGTGCTCTCCACCGTCAAGCTCGTCGCCGAACCCTGGGACCTCGGCCTTGGCGGCTACCAGGTCGGCGCGTTCCCCTCGCAATGGTCGGAATGGAACGACCGCTATCGCAGCGCGATGCGGCGCTATTGGAGCGGCGAAGGCAGCCTGATCGGCGAAGTCTCGCGCCGCATGACGGCCTCATCGGACCTGTTCAATCACGACAATCGCGCGACGCGCGCCAGTGTCAATCACATCACCGTGCATGACGGCTTCACGCTGATGGACCTCTTCAGCTACAACCAGAAGCACAATGAAGCCAATGGCGAGGACAATCGCGACGGCTCCAACGACAATCACAGCAACAATTGCGGCGTCGAGGGTCCGACCGACGATCCCGACATCATCGCGCTGCGCCGCCAGTTGCGGAAGAACCAGCTCGCCTGCCTGCTATTGGCGCAGGGCACGCCGCTCTTGCTCGCCGGCGACGAGGTCGGCAATTCGCAGGATGGCAACAACAATGCGTACTGCCAGGACAACGAGGTCGGCTGGGTCAATTGGGACAATTTCGGCGACGAGGTCGAGGACTTCACCGATTTCGTCGGCCATTTGACCGAGCTGCGCCGCAAGTTCGCCCAGCTTCGCTCGCAGCGCTGGCTGGATGGCCGCCGCGCCGACGGCTCCTACGGCGTGCTGTGGCTGACGCCGGCGGCGGAAGAGATGAAGGAGTCCGACTGGAATTTCCCGGAAGGGCGTTTTCTCTCTTATGTGCTCGGACCGATGGAACCAGGGCAGGCGCCGATCTTTATTGTGCTGAATGCCGCACCGGAAGAGATCGCGTTCAAGATGCCTGTGATGCCCGAGTACAGGAACTGGCGGCAGGTGCTCAACACCACCGAGAACAAGCAGATGCCCGTCGATTTCGCGTCGGGCGCCGACACCAAGGCGCCTTCCCGCTCGGTGCTCGCCTTTGCAGGCTCGGCATGAATGAGCGGCATTTCGGTCCCCTGCTGACGAAGGACGGCGCGCTGTTCCGCCTGTGGGCGCCGGCGGCCAAGCGCGTCGACGTGCTGCTCGACAAGCCGCATGCGCTGAGCCGCGGCGACGATGGCTGGTTCAAGGTCGAAATCCCTGGCGTCGCCGCTGGCGCGCGCTACAAGTTTCGCATCGATGATGAGATCGACGTCCCCGACCCGGCTTCCGCGTTCCAGCCCGACGACGTCTTCGGCCCGAGCGAGGTGATCGATCACGACGCTTTCCAATGGCGCACCACCGACTGGCGCGGGCGGCCGTGGCATGAGGCGGTTGTCCTCGAAGCGCATGTCGGCACCTTCACACCCGAAGGCACCTATCGCGCGATCATCGACAGGCTCGACCATCTCGTGGAGAGCGGCATCACCGCGCTCGAATTGATGCCGCTCGCCGATTTCGCAGGAACACGCAACTGGGGCTATGACGGCGTCCTGTGGTACGCGCCCGACAGCGCCTATGGCCGGCCGGAGGATTTGAAGGCGCTGATCGACGCCGCCCATCAGCGCGGGCTGATGGTGATGCTTGATGTCGTCTACAACCATTTCGGCCCCGAAGGAAATTATCTCGGCCGCTACGCGCCCAGCTTCTTCACCGACGCGCACACGCCCTGGGGCAGCGCCATCGACTATCGCGTCAAGCAAGTGCGCGACTTCGCGATCGGGAACGCGGTGCATTGGCTGCGTGACTACCGCTTCGACGGCCTGCGGCTCGACGCCGTCAACACCATCGTGGAAACAGGCGAAATCCCGATCCTGCATGATCTCAGCATCGCTGTCGGCAGGCTTGCGGCGGAGGCCGGCCGGCACATCAACATGGTGCTCGAGAACAGCGACAATCGTGCGAGCCTGCTCGATGCTACCGAAGACCCGCCGCGCGGCAAATATCGCGGGCAGTGGAACGACGACTATCATCACGTCTGGCACGTGATGCTGACCGGCGAGGCGCAAGGCTATTACGGCGACTACCAGCGCTCGCCGCGTGGCGATCTCGCCCGCGCGCTCTCGTCCGGCTACGTCTACCAGGGAGAGGTCTCGACGTTCTGGGGCGGCATCCGCCGCGGCGAGCCGAGCGGCGCGCTGTCGCCGACCTCTTTCGTCAACTTCCTGCAGAACCACGACCAGATCGGCAATCGCCCCTTCGGCGACCGTCTCGAGAGCTTCGCCGATCCAAAAGCCATCGAGGCCGCGCTGGCGATCACGCTGCTCGCGCCGATGACGCCGATGCTGTTCATGGGCGAGGAATGGGGCTCGAAGGCGCCGTTTCCGTTCTTCTGCGATTTCCACGGCGATCTCGCCAACGCCGTCCGCAAGGGCCGGCGTGAGGAATATGCCTGGGCCTATGCCAAATATGGCGATGAGGTTCCCGATCCGCTGCAGCAATCGACCTTTCAGTCGGCCGTGCTGGATTGGACGGAGCGCGACCGCGAGCCGGGACGGACACGGCTGGCGCTGGTCAGGAGCCTGCTTGCGATGCGCCGCCGCGAAATCATGCCACGGCTCGCCGGCGCCAGCTTCGGCGACGCGCAGGCGGAGGCCGACCTGCTGACGGCGCATTGGCGCATGGGCGACGGCAGGCAACTGTCGCTGACCGCCAATCTCGGCAACCGAGAGATTGCAGCGCCGAAAGACCGGCCCGCGGGAACTTTGATCTGGGGCAGCGCGTTGGGCGATAACATCCCCGCTTGGTCGGTGTGCTGGCACATCGGATAGAAGAATGCCCCCCGCGATTCCGATCGCGACCTATCGGTTGCAGCTCACCGCCGATTTCGACTTCGATGCCGCCGCCGAAGTCGTGCCTTATCTGAAGGCGCTCGGCATCACACATCTTTATGCCTCGCCCTTCATGAAGGCGCGCAAGGGTTCGACCCACGGCTATGACATCGTCGATCACACCAAGTTCAATCCGGAACTCGGCGGCGAAGCCGGTTTCGAGCGCTTAAATGCGGCGCTCAAACAGCACGATATCGGGCTGATCCTGGACTTCGTGCCCAATCATGTGGGCGTGCATTTCGACGACAATCCCTGGTGGCTCGACGTGCTCGAGTGGGGCCCCACCTCGCCGCACGCCGCCTCCTTCGACATCGACTGGGAGCAATTGCCCTACCGCGCCCGCGGCGGCGTGCTGCTGCCGATCCTAGGTTCGTCCTATGGGCAAGCGCTGGAGCGCGGCGAGATCGAGCTGCGCTACGATGCCGGCGAGGGCAGCTTCTCCGCCTGGTATTTCGAGCACCGCCTGCCGATCGCACCCGAGCGCTATGGCGAGGTGCTGCGAACGATCGTGCGCGAGGCTGACGCCGCCGAGAGCGATGCCGGCAAGGGCATCCTCGCGCTGGCGTCGCGCTACACGGGACTGCGGCATCCCAATCGGAAGGAAGCCCCGGGGTTCAAGGCGGAACTGAAGGCAATCGCAGATGCCGCCGAGATCATCGCGCGCGGGCTATCGGCCTACCGCGCCGGCGAGGGCCGCCCGGCGCAAACGCTCGCGCTGCATCATCTACTCGAACGCCAGCACTACAAGCTCGGCCATTGGCGGCTCGCCTCCAGCGACATCAACTATCGCCGTTTCTTCGACATCAACAATCTCGCCGGCATCCGCGTCGAGGATGCCGCCACATTCGAGGCGATCCACCTGCTCGTGCAGCGATTGATCGCCGAAGGCAAGCTGCAGGGATTGCGGCTCGATCATATCGACGGCTTGTGCGATCCCGCGCAATATTGCCAGCGGCTGCGCCGCCTGATCCGCCATGCGCAAGGCGGCGGCAGGCCGTTCTATCTGGTGATCGAAAAGATCCTCGGCGAGCATGAGAAGCTGCCCGCGCTTGCCGGCGTTCACGGCACCACCGGCTATGAATGGATGAACGCGATCGCCCAAGTCCTGGTCGACGGCAGGGGCCTGGCGCCGCTCGACGAGATCTGGCGGCAGATCAGCAACCGCTCGCCGAGGCTCGCGCCGGTGCTGAAAGAAGCTAAGCGCCGCGTGCTCGAGACGCTGCTCACCAGCGAGTTCACGGTGCTGTGGCGGCTGCTCGCGCGGATCGCGAACGGCCACTACTCGACGCGCGATTTTTCCGCCGACAGCCTGCGGCAGGCGCTCGAGCTCTATGTGCTGCACTTCCCGGTCTATCGCACTTATCTCACTGCCTCCGGCCCGACGCCGCATGATCGAGCCTTGATCGCCCACACGATCGAGCGGGCGCGCGGCGACTGGTTCGCCGCCGACGAAGGCATTTTCGATTTCCTCCAGGACGCGCTGACCATGGACCTGATCGAGCCCGGCCGCGCCACTCACAGCGCGCCGCGCGTCCGGCGCTTTGCGCAGAAGGTGCAGCAATTCACCGGTCCGATGATGGCAAAGTCATTGGAGGACACCACCTTCTACCGCTATCATCGCCTGCTCGCGCTGAACGAAGTCGGCGGCGATCCGGCCGCCAAAGCGCTGTCGGTCGACGCATTTCACCAGATGATGCAGAGGCGCGCCAACGAATCGCCACACGGCATAACCGCGACCGCGACCCACGACACCAAGCGCGGCGAGGATGCTCGTGCCCGCATCCTGGCGCTGGCTGAAATTCCGGGTGAGTGGACCAGCGCGGTATCGCGCTGGAAAGTCCTCAACGCGCCGCACCTTGTGGTCGAAGGCGAATTTCGCGCACCATCGGCGACATCGGAATACATGCTCTACCAGGCGATGCTCGGCGCCTGGCAACCTGATGATCCCCGCTTCCTCGAGCGCATGCAGGCCTATGCGCTGAAAGCGTCGCGCGAAGGCAAGCAGGAGACGAGCTGGCTCAATCCGCATGAGGTCTATGAGGCTGGCGTCAAGACGTTCCTCGAGCGCATCCTGGACCGTTCCCGCTCGGCCGACTTCCTGAACGCGCTGGAAGCCCTGGCACGGCGGCTGTCGCTATTGGGCGCGCTGAATTCGCTGAGCCAGCTCACGCTGAAGGCGACGCTTCCCGGCGTGCCGGACTTCTACCAGGGCACCGAGTTCTGGGATTTTTCCCTCGTCGATCCTGACAATCGCCGTCCGGTCGACTTCGCCGCGCGCACATCCGCGCTTGCCGTGTTGGACGAGCCGGACTGGGCGCAGCTCGTCCAGCAATGGCCCGACGGTCGGTTGAAGCTCGCCTGGACCCGGCACCTGCTGCGGCTTCGCAGCGAATTCCCCGACGTGTTCACGCAAGGCAACTATCTGCCGCTGGAGACGAGTGGAGCACACCGCGATCACATCATCGCCTTTGCGCGACAATGGGAACGGGATGCAGTCATCGTCGCCGTTGCAAAGTCCTTCGCGCCTTTCACCGAAGTCGGCCGTGTCTGGCCGAAAGCAGAGGCTTTCGACGGCGCGGTCACGATTAAAGGTTATGTCACCGACGCCGGCGAGAACGAGCTGCAGCTCTCCACGCTCTTCAGGCATATGCCTGTTGCCGTCCTCAAGGCGAAAGTCGCCGCCGTCTTAAAGCCAACCCGAAAGCGCGTCCGCGCCTGAACGAGGGACGCCACCTCTCCCGCTTGCGGGAGAGGTCGGCGCGCAGCGCCGGCTGAGGGCTCTCTCCGCGCAAAGATAATCTCTGCTCTTTTCGCGGAGACACCCTCACCCCAACCCTCTCCCGCAAGCGGGAGCGGAGCGCAGCGTTCACTGCGGATGCGCCGCGCTTCAATTGCGTTTCGTCAGCAGCAGACGGCCCCGATTGCGGATCGCGGTTTGCGCGACTTCGGCAAAGCGTTGCAGCAGCCAGGGTAATGTCACTTCCACATTGACATTATCTTCGTTGACATCGACGTGACCGGTTGCGGCCTGTCCGAGCGCGCGCACGCGAAAGATCATGCGATTGTCCTCCCAGCGCTCCTCATCGACCTTGAGCACTGGCACGCTGTTCGCAGCGCGCGAGAGTCCCGTCTTCAGGCGACGCATGGCTTCCTCGCGGCCAAGGCTATGCGGAATCGAAACGACCAATGGAGCAGACATTGCAAAATTCCTCCTCTGATCACCTGCATGTAGTGCCACGTCAGCTAAACAGAAGGCCGATACGTGCGGCGCGAGAGCCGGAACCTTCATGAATTAGGTTCGTTTTCCTCACGAAGGGCAGAAGCGGCAACCAGGCCCTCCGGGCTGAGGAGAGACTTATATGTCAATTGGAACGATCATACTCATCATTCTGATCATCCTGCTGCTGGGCGGCTTCAGCGGCGTAGGCGGCGGGCCATTCTATGGCACCGGCTACTACGGCGGCGGCGGGCTCGGACTCGTGATCGTCATCCTGCTGATCCTGCTATTGCTCGGGAGGATCTGACGCTGTTTCTCCGCTGTCATCACCCGCGAAAGCGGGTGATCCAGTATTCCGGAGACGTCGATGCATAAGCCGAGAGGCCGCCGCATACTGGATGCCCCGCCTTCGCGGGGCATGACGACGGTGGCTGTAGGGTAGGCAAAGCGTAGCGTGCCCACCATCCACACTCCGCAAGCAATGGTGGGCACGCTTCGCTTTGCCCACCCTACTTCTTCGCTGCCAGCTTCTTCATCGCCGCCTTGATCGACGTGGCGGCATCGTCATAGCCATCCCAGGCCTTGCTCCGCGCGAGCAGCGACGGCACGGTGCGCACCGTGTACTTCTTCGGATCGAGATCGCCGCGCACCTGCGCCCAAGTCAGCGGCATCGAGACGGTGGCACCTTCGCGTGCGCGGGGCGACAGCGGGGCGACCGCAGTCGACATCCGGTCGTTGCGCAGATAGTCGAGGAAGATCTTTCCCTTGCGCAGCTTCTTCGACATGTTGAGCAGATATTGCTCGGGGTCGTCATCGGCCATCCACTGGCAGATCGCCTGCGCGAACGCTTTGGCCTCCTTCCAGGTCACGCGGTCCTTTGCGCCATACAGCAATGGCGCCACGACATGCAGGCCCTTGCCGCCGGTGGTTTTGCAGAAGCTCTCGAGGCCGACGGCTGAGAGCCGCTGGCGCATGTCCTTGGCGGCCTCGATGACGTCTGAGAATTCGACGTTCGGCGCGGGATCGAGATCGAACACCAGTCGCCCCGGCGTATCGTAGATATCGGGCGCGCAATTCCAGGGATGCAGTTCGAGCCCGCCGATCTGCGCAACCGCCGCCAATCCCTCGACGCGATCGATCTGCACATAGGGCTTGCGGTCGCCGGAGACCTTTGCGAGCTCCAAGAGGTTCGACATGCCCTGCATCGCATGGCGCTGGAAGAACTTTTCACCATTGATGCCATCAGGCGCGCGCACGATCGAGCACGGCCTGCCCTTGAGATGGACGATCATCCATTCGCCGACCGCCTCGAAATAGCGCGCGAGATCGAGCTTGGTCACGCCCTCGCCGTCGAAGGCGTCGGGCCACAGCTCCTTGTCGGGCTTGGAGATCACGACGCCCATGACGACAGAGGATTTATCCGCAGCCGATTTCGCAGCCTTCGCCGCGGCCCTGCCCGGCTTCGGCTCGGCGATCTCGGTCTTGGCCGGCTCTTCGGCCTCCACCTCCTTGGCCGGCTTGTCCTGCCGCAGTCCCTTGAACGCGGCCTGCCGGATATTGCCGCCCTCGGTCCAGCCGGCGAATTCGATCTCGGCGACGAGGTCGGGCTTCAGCCAATGGATATCGCGCGCCTTGCGCGGCGCATTCTCGCCGCCGAACGGGCTCTCGTCGGATTCATGCGCCTTCAGCACCGGCAACAGCCGGCGGACCTTGTCCTGGCCGAAGCCGGTACCGACAACTCCCACAAAGGCGAGATGATCGCCGCGATAGACGCCGGCCATCAGCGAGCGGAATTTTCCGCTGGTGGTCTTCCAGCCGCCCAGCACGACCTCGTGACCGGCACGGCATTTCGCCTTGGTCCACAGCTCGGAGCGGCCGGAGCGATAGGGCGCATCCAGCTTCTTGGAGACGATGCCCTCAAGCTCCAATTTGCAGGCCGACTCCAGCACCGCGTCGCCACCGCTCTCGAAATGCTCGACATAGTGGATCAACTTGCCCTTGCCTTTCCGTGCTTCCAGGAGCCGCTTCAGCCGCGCCTTGCGCTCGGCCAGCGGCAGCGCGCGCAGATCCTCATTCTCGGCGAACAGCAGGTCGAAGGCATAGAAGATCAGATCATCGGTCTTGCCGTCCGAGATCGCCGCCTGCAATGTCGAGAAATTCGGTATGGCGTGCTTGTCCAGCGCGACGATCTCGCCGTCAACAATCACATCAGGCAGCTTGCCGCCTTCTTTCGCGATCGCACCGAACTTGTCGGTCCAGTCCAGACCCTTGCGGGTCTTGAGCGTGGCCTCGCCGTCCTCGACCCGCAATTGCACGCGGTAGCCATCGAGCTTGATCTCGTGGCACCAGCCGGCACCGCCGGGTGGACGGTCGACGGATGTGCAGAGCTGCGGCGCGACGAAGTCCGGCATCGCCTCGACCTTCTTTGGCTCGATCTTCTTTGCTTTGGCTTTGGCGGAAGCGCGCGACTTCGACGCCAGCGTTTTGGGCGCCGGCGCCTTCGTCCTCGGACGCGCCGCGCCGGTCTCCTCCCGATTGGACTGCCAGACCGCATCGGCCTTCGCCTTCGCGCGGCCGTTCTTCGCCAGCATGAACGGCTTCGGCGCCCTGCCCTTGCCGGCCGCGATCTGCTCCATGGTGCGGCCGGAGGCGACGGATCGGTCCTCATCGAGGATGCTTTCCCCGTCCTCGCTGGCATATTCGTCACGATGCTTGATCAGCAGCCAATTGGTGCGCTTGCCGCCGAAACGATCGCCGCGCATCCGCACCAGCACCCAGCTTCCATGCAGCTTGTCGCCATCCAGGGTGAACTTCAGATCGCCTTTCTTGAACCCGGCTGCGGGATCGTCCGATTCCCAATAGCCGCGATCCCACAGCATCACCGTGCCGCCGCCATACTGGCCTTCCGGAATGGTGCCTTCGAAATCGCCATAGTCGAGCGGATGGTCCTCGACCTCCACCGCAAGCCGCTTGTCGTGCGGATCAAGCGAGGGCCCCTTGGTCACCGCCCACGACTTGAACACCCCGTCCATTTCGAGTCGGAGGTCGTAATGCAGCCGCGTGGCGTCATGCTTCTGGATCACAAAGCGGCGCTGTTTGGATGGCGCAACCTTGACCTCGCCGGAGGGCTCGTCGGTCTTGGAGAAGTCGCGTTTCTTGCGATAGGTGGACAGGTTTCTCTGCAGCACGGGTGCACCTCACGCAAATGGCCGCCGCCTTGCGGCGGTATATACCAGGAACCAAAACCCCTCGCATCGGTTGAAGTTCCCATACTCCAAGATATCCGGAGAATGAAATGGCCCCTCGCGCCTATTGGAAAGGCACCTTGAAGCTGTCGCTGGTGGCGTGCCCGGTGCTGCTGTATCCGGCCTCGACGTCGGTCGCGAAAACCCGCTTCCACATGATCAACAAGGAGACCGGCAACCGCTTGAAGCAGCAGATGGTGGACGCCGAAACCGGCGACATCGTCGAAGCCGACCAGAAGGCGCGCGGCTATGAGCTACGGAAAGGGAAATATGTCGAGATCGAACCGGAGGAACTCGAATCCGTCCAGATCGAGAGCAACCACACAATCGACATCGAAAGCTTCGTGCCCAGGGACGAGATCGACAAGCGCTATCTCAACCACCCCTATTACATCGCGCCCGACGGCAAGGCCGGCGCTGACGCTTTCGCTGTGATCCGTGACGCGATGAAGGACCAGGACCGCGTCGCGCTGGCGCGGATCGTGCTGACCAACCGCGAGCACGTCATGGCGATCGAGCCGCTCGGCAAGGGCCTGCTCGGCACCACCTTGCGTTATCCCTACGAGCTGCGCGACGAGGCCGATTATTTCGACGACATCAAGACGCCGAAGATCACCAAGGATATGGTCGAGCTCGCCGGCCACATCCTCGACAGCAAGGCGGCGCATTTCGACCCCTCGAAATTCAAGGACGACTATGAGGATGCACTGAAGGCACTCGTGCGACGCAAGGCGGCCGGCAAGCCGATCGAGGCCCCGGAGCCCGAGGAGCGGCCGAGCAACGTCGTCAGCCTGATGGATGCGCTGAAGCAGAGCCTGAAGGGCCGCTCGGCAGCCAAGAAACGCAGCCATTCCACCGCCCGCCGCCAGCCCTCCCGCCGCCGCGCAGCGCGAAAAGCGCATCGCTCGACCGCGCGTGCACGCAAGGCGGGGTAGACTACAGCGTCATGGCCGGGCTTGTCCCGGCCATCCAGGCCTTCCTTCTTGCCCAGAGAACGTGGATGCCCGGGACAAGCCCGGCCATGACGAAGAGAAGCGCGAAGCTGGACTACCGCTTGGTCTTCCGCTTCTTGCTGCTCTTCCGCTTCTTCGTCGTTTTCTTCTTGGACGTTTTCTTCTTCGACGACTTCTTCGGCACCTTCCTGCCTTTGGCGCGCGCTTCCGAAAGTCCGATCGCGATCGCCTGTTTGCGGCTCTTGACCTTGCGGCCTGAGCGGCCGCTCTTCAACGTGCCGGCCTTGCGCTTCTTCATCGCGCGCCTGACGTCGCCGGATGCTTTCCTGGAATATTTTCGTGCCATTGGCATTCCTCCCGGTTGAGGGAGATTAATTTCCTCACTCCGAAAAAGTTCCGCCTCTGCAACTCGCCTCAGTCCGCCGCGCGCAAGCGATAGCCTATCCCAGTCTCTGTCAGCACGAATTGCGGACGCTCGGGATCAGCCTCGATCTTCTGCCGAAGCTGACGCACATAGACGCGAAGATATTGCGCATCGGTGAGTTCGTCCCACAATTCCTTCAGCAGGAAACGATGCGTGAGCACCTTGCCCGCGTGCTGCACCAGCACACGAAGCAGCTCATATTCCTTTGGCGACAATTTCACCTCGCGATCGCCGACCTTGACGATGCGGCGCACGAGGTCGACCGAGAGATCGCCGGCGCGAAACACCGGCCGTTCACCCTGCACCTGCAATTGATGGCGCAGCGCCGCGCGCAGGCGCGCCAAGAGCTCATCCATGCCGAACGGCTTGGTCAGATAATCGTCGGCGCCGAGGTCGAGCGCCTGCACCTTGCCCGCCTCGTCGCCGCGGCTCGATAGCACCACGATCGGCACGCTTTCGTTGCGCGCGCGGATCATGCGTAGGAGGTCGTGGCCCTGTATATCCGGCAGGCCGAGATCGAGGATGATCAGCGCAGGCCCCTGCGCGAGCATCTCCAGTCCGGCCTTGCCGTTGGGGGCCTCGAGAATTTCGTACCCCTGCGTGTTCAGCCCCATCCGCAACAATTTGCGGATCGGCGGCTCGTCATCGATGACCAGGACCTTGATCGGTGTCGCGTTCATGCAGCGGTATCCAGCGCAGCGGTAGCCGCCGGGATCGGCAGCCGGATGGTGAGCACGGCGCCGCTCCGGTCGGTGCGGTTGGCGGCCGAGATCGTGCCATGCATGGCTTCGACGAATCCGCGGGAGATCGCAAGACCAAGGCCAGTGCCGGGGCGGACATGATCGCCCTTCTGCACACGGTAGAACTTGTCGAAGATGCTTTCGAGTTCGGTCGGCGGAATGCCGCTGCCCTCGTCCATGACCTGCAGCACGATCGAATGACGATCCCGCCGGCCGCGGATCGAGATCGTGGTGTCGGCAGGAGCGTATTTGGCCGCGTTGTCGAGCAGGTTGAACAGCACCTGTTCGAACAGCACCGCGTCGAGCTCCAGCATCGGCAGATCGGCGGCGAGATCGAGCGAAACCTTGTGCCGCACCAGGATCTTGCCGGCGCGGCGCAGGGCGCTGCCGACAATTTCACCGACGTCATGCCGCGCCGTGTTCGGCACGATGGCGCCGGATTCGAGCTTGGTCATGTCGAGCAGATTGGCGATGAAGCGGTTCAGCCGTTCGGACTCGTCGATCACGGTCGCGAGCAGATCGTGCTTCTGCGCATCCGTGAGGTTGCCGCCGAGATCGCGCATGGTCGAGGCGGCGCCGAGTACCGAGGCCAATGGGGTCTTCAGGTCGTGCGAGATCGAGGTCAGGAGCGCTGAGCGCAGGCGCTCGGATTCGACGGTGCGCTTGACCTTGTCCATGTCCTCGACCAGCAGCACGCGCTCGATCGCGAGCGCGCCCTGGTCGACCAGCGCATCCAGCAGCCGCCGCTGGTCCGGCGTCAGCAGCGGGCCGGTCTTGTCATTGTCGATGCCGATGGCGCCGATCAGGCCGCGGCCGGTCCGCATCGGCAAAAACAGGCGCTTGGCGCCGGGCAGCGTGTCCGAGCCGCGGCCGGCCGGCCGATCGTTCGACCAGGCCCAGTTCGCGGCCGCAAGATCGGCGTCGTCGAGCTGGTCTTCCGGCGGATAGCCGGCCTTGACGACGAGCAAGCCCTCTTCCGACAGCAGCAGCACCACGCGCACCTTCAGCATCAGCGCGATCTGGTAGGCGGTCGCCCATAATACGTCGTCCAGCGTCGCGGTGCCCGCGAGTTTGCGGCTGAAGGCGTAAAGCCACTCGGTCATGCGCACGCGGCTGATCGCGGTATCGGCCTGCACCCGCACCCGCGCCGCGACGTTGGAAACGAGCAGCGCGATCAGCATGAAGAAGAAGAACGCCGCGATATTGGTCGGGTCGGTGATCGTGAAGGTGTAGACCGGCGGCAGGAAGAAGAAATTGTAGCACAGCGAGGCCACGACGCTCGCGAGCAGCGACGGCCACAGGCCATAGCGCACAGCCACCACGACGACGGCGGTGAGGAAGACCAGGTCGACGTTCTCGACGCCGAAGCGAGGATGGACCAGCGCGGCGGCGCCGAGCCCGAGGCCGACGATCAGGAGCGAGTGCAGGTAAGGCCTGAGGTTGAATGGCTCGGTCCGCGCCGCCGTCTGTACGGCGGGCCCTTTGTCGAGGCCGGTAGGTAGATCCTCGCCGGCGATGACATGCACGCTGATGTTGCCGGAGCGCCGCACCAGTTCGTGTACCACCGAGCCGCGCAGGATCTCGAACCAGCGCGAACGCGACGATTTTCCGATCACGACATGCGTGACGTTGGTGGACTGCGCAAAATTGATCAGATCATCGGCGATATGCCGATGCACGGCGGGAATCGTCAGCGCCTCGCCGCCAAGCGATTCGGCAAGCCGCATCGTATCGGCGAGCCGGTCACGCTGCTCGTCCGAGAGCTGCAGGCTGCGCCGGGTTTCGATGCTGATCGCGGTCCAGGGCGCGTGCAGGCGATCGGCAAGCCGCTTGGCGTAGCGCACGAGGCCGGCGGCGCGCGGATCCTCGCTGACGCAGACCAATATACGCTCGCCCGCGGCCCAGGGACCGGCGATGGCGTTGGCCTGCATATGATTGAGCAGCTGTTCGTCGACCCGCTCGGCCGTCCGCCGCAGCGCCAGCTCGCGCAGCGCGGTCAGGTTGCCGGGCGAGAAATAATGCTGAAGCGCCCGCTCCGCCTGCTTGGGCACATAGACCTTGCCCTCCTTCAATCGCTGGATCAAATCGTCGGGCGGCAGGTCGATCAATTCGATCGCATCCGCGCGGTCGAAGATCGAATCCGGCACCGTCTCGCGCACCCGCACATGCGTGATCTGGGCCACGACGTCGTTGAGGCTTTCGATGTGCTGGACGTTGACGGCGGTGTAGACGTCGATGCCGTGGGAGAGCAGTTCCTCGACGTCGAGATAGCGCTTCGGATGCCGGCTGCCGGGCGCGTTGGTGTGGGCGAGCTCGTCGACGATGGCAAGCTGCGGCCGGCGCATGATCAGCGCATCCAGGTCCATCTCCTCGAGCACCTGGTCCTTGTAATTGATCTGCTTGCGCGGGATCACTTCGAGCCCGTGCAGCAGCGCCTCGGTCTCGGCCCGGCCGTGGGTCTCGACAACACCCACCACCACATCGGTGCCGCCCTTGAGCTTGGCATGCGCGCTTTGCAGCATCTCGTAGGTCTTGCCGACGCCGGGAGCGGCGCCGACGAAGATCTTCAGCCGCCCGGACGCATCGTTCTCTCGCCGGGCGGCTTCCAGGAGCGCGTCCGGCGAGGGTCGCTTCTCAGGGTCGCGATGCTCATTTGCCATAGAGCAAATATAGTCGCGTCACGTCATTCGGCCTAGCCGCCTTTATTTCGAAGCGCCGTCCAAAGCGAGGTTAAGCGCCAGGACATTCACCCGCGGCTCGCCGAGCACGCCGATGAAACGGCCCTTGGTGTTGGCTTCGACGAGCTGGCGGACCTGCGCTTCCTGCAGGTTGCGTGCTTTTGCCACCCGCGGCACCTGGAAGAGCGCCGCCTCCGGCGAAATGTCGGGATCGAGGCCGCTTCCCGAGGTGGTGACGAGGTCGATCGGCACCGGCTGGGACGGGTTTTCCGCCTTCAGCTTCTCGACATCCTCCTTGACGCGGTCGTTCAGCGCCTTGCTGGTCGGACCGAGATTGGAGCCGCCGGAGTTCGCCGCGTTGTAGGGCGCGGGCACCGTCTTGGAGGAATCGTTTGGATCCGGCGCCAGCGTCGCCGACGGCCGGCCGTGGAAATATTTGTCCTCCTTGAACTCTTGCCCGATCAGGGCGGAGCCGATGATCTTGCCGTCCTTCTCGATCAGGCTGCCCTGCGCCTCTGACGGAAAGATCACGCCGGCTATGGCGGTGATCGCGAGCGGATAGGCGAGGCCCGTGACTGCCGTCAACAACAGCAGAAGGACGATGGCGGGGCGAATTTCTCTAAGCATGTTGTCTCTCCTAATTCTCGTCATTGCGAGCGAAGCGAAGCCATCCATCGGGCCGCGGGGCAAGATCGTGGATTGCTGCGTCGCTTCGCTCCTCGCAATGACGGTGCCATTAAGCCAAGTGCAAGGCTGCGACCGCGAGGTCGATCGCCTTGATGCCGATGAAGGGGATGATGATGCCCCCTAAGCCGTAGATCATCAGGTTGCGGCGGAGCAGCGCGCCGGCGC
The DNA here is from genome assembly GCF_059512425.1 of Bradyrhizobium sp. Leo78. Classification (NCBI taxonomy): domain Bacteria; kingdom Pseudomonadati; phylum Pseudomonadota; class Alphaproteobacteria; order Hyphomicrobiales; family Nitrobacteraceae; genus Bradyrhizobium; species Bradyrhizobium sp. Leo78. The sequence continues at coordinate 33,127 of NZ_JCAMOT010000015.1, read as the reverse complement.
CTATCGCGCGATAGGCCACGCCCTTCAGCGCCAGCGGGATCAACGCGATGATGATCAGCGCGTTGAAGATGATCGCCGACAGGATCGCGCTCTGCGGGCTCGAAAGGCCCATGATGTTGAGCACGCCGAGCTGCGGATAGAACGCCAGGAACATCGCCGGGATGATTGCGAAATATTTCGCGACATCGTTGGCGATCGAGAACGTCGTCAGCGCACCGCGGGTCATCAGGAGCTGCTTGCCGATCTCGACCACCTCGATCAGCTTGGTCGGGTTGGAGTCGAGGTCGACCATGTTGCCGGCTTCGCGCGCGGCCTGGGTGCCGGTGTTCATGGCGACGCCGACGTCGGCTTGCGCCAGCGCGGGCGCGTCGTTGGTGCCGTCGCCGCACATTGCCACCAGCTTGCCCTTGGCCTGCTCGTCGCGGATCAGCTTGAGCTTGTCCTCGGGCGTGGCCTGCGCCAGGAAGTCGTCGACGCCGGCTTCGGCCGCGATCGCCGCCGCGGTCATCGGATTGTCGCCGGTGATCATCACGGTCCGGATGCCCATGCGGCGCAGCTCGGCGAAACGCTCGCGGATGCCGCCCTTGACGATATCCTTGAGGTGGATGACGCCGAGCAGCCGGCCGTCCTTGGCCACGGCGAGCGGCGTGCCGCCTTCCTTGGCGATCTCGTCGGCAATGCTCTGCAGTTCGCGCGCGGCGTCGGTGTTGACATTGGCCTGGAGGGCGCGGACGGCATTGCCGCTCGCCAGCGACTGCGCGGTGCCGCCGCCGATATAGTTGAGGATCGCATCCACCGCGCCCTTGCGGACCGCGGACGAGCCGGCATCGATGCCGCTCATGCGGGTCTGCGCGGTGAACGGCACGAAGATCGCGGCGAGCTCATGCATGTCGCGGCTGCGGATGCCGTATTTCTCCTTGGCCAGCACGACGATGGAACGGCCTTCCGGCGTCTCGTCGGCGAGCGAGGCGAGCTGCGCGGCATCGGCAAGCTCCTGCTCGGTGACGCCACGCACGGGGCGGAACGCGGTCGCCTGGCGGTTGCCGAGCGTGATGGTGCCGGTTTTGTCGAGCAACAGCGTGTCGACGTCGCCGGCGGCTTCCACCGCGCGGCCGGACATTGCCAGCACGTTGAAGCGCACCAGGCGGTCCATGCCGGCGATGCCGATCGCCGAGAGCAGCGCGCCGATCGTGGTCGGGATCAGCGTCACGAACAGCGCCACCAGCACCACGACCGAGATCGAGCCGCCGGCATAGGCCGCGTAGCTCGGGATCGTCACGGTCGCGAACACGAAGATGATGGTGAGGCCGGCCAGCAGGATGTTCAGCGCAATCTCGTTCGGCGTCTTCTGCCGCTCGGCGCCCTCGACCAGCCGGATCATGCGGTCGATGAAGGTCGAGCCCTGCGCCGCGGTGATGCGGACGCGGATCCAGTCCGACAGCACCTGCGTGCCGCCGGTCACCGCCGAACGGTCGCCGCCGGATTCACGGATCACGGGCGCGGACTCGCCGGTGATCGCGGCTTCGTTGACCGAGGCCACGCCTTCGATCACCTCGCCGTCGGACGGGATGATGTCGCCGGCCTCGACCAGAACGATGTCGCCGACCTTGAGCGCGGTGCCGGGGACGAGGCGGTAGTTCCGCCCCGAACCTTCCAGCAGCTTGGCCTGGCTCTCGGTGCGGGTCTTCTTCAGCGAATCCGCCTGCGCCTTGCCGCGTCCCTCGGCGACGGCTTCGGCGAAATTGGCGAACAGCACCGTGAACCAGAGCCACAGGATGATCTGGAAAGTGAAGCCGATGTTCTCCGCGCCGGTGACGAGGTCACGCAGGAAGATCACCGTGGTGAGCGCGGCGACGATCTCGACCACGAACATCACGGGGTTCTTCGCCATCAGCCGCGGATCGAGCTTAATGAAGGACGATTTGATCGCAGGTACCAGGATTTTGGGGTCGAGCATGGTCGACGCCCTCACCTGCTTTTGCAGTTTCATGGTTTCCATGGATGTGACTCCAATTAATTCGATCAGAACAGGGTGTTGGCGTTCATGGCGAGATGCTCGACGATCGGTCCGAGCGCCAGCGCCGGGAAGAAGGTGAGGCCGCCGATGATCAGGATCACGCCGACGACGAGACCGACGAACAGGCCGCCGGTGGTCGGGAACGTGCCGGCGGACGGCGGGACCGACTTCTTCTGCGCCAGCGAACCCGCAATCGCCATTGCCGGCACGATCATGAAGAAGCGGCCGACGAACATCGCGCTGGCAAGCGTGAGGTTGTAGAAGAAGGTGTTGCCGGTGAGACCTGCAAAGGCCGAGCCGTTATTGCCGGTCGCCGAGGTGAAGGCATAGAGCACCTCGGTGAAGCCGTGCGGGCCGGCATTGGCCATCGAAGCAACCGCGGACGGCAGCACCACGGCGACCGCGGTCCAGCCGAGATACATCAGCGGCAGCACCAGGATCGCGAGCATCGCCATCTTGACCTCGCGCGCCTCGATCTTCTTGCCGACATATTCCGGCGTACGGCCGACCATCAGGCCGGCGACGAAGATCGCCAGCACGACAAACAGCAGCATGCCATAAAGACCGGCGCCGACGCCGCCGACGATGATTTCGCCGAGCTGCATGTTGATAAGCGGGATCATGCCGCCGAGCGCGGTGAAGCTGTCATGCATGGCATTGACGGCGCCGCAGGAAGCCGCGGTGGTGACGACTGCGAACAGCGAGGACGCGACGATGCCGAAGCGGACTTCCTTGCCTTCCATATTGCCGCCGGACAGACCCAGCGCCTGCAGCGCGGTAGTGCCGTTGGCCTCGGACCAGTAGCAGACAAAAACGCCGGCGATGAACAGCACGCCCATCACGGCGAGGATCGCCCAGCCCTGGCGCTGGTTGCCGACCATACGGCCGAACACGTTGGTGAACGCGGCGCCGATCACGAAGATCGAGAGCATCTGCACGAAGTTCGACAGCGCGGTCGGATTCTCGAAGGGGTGTGCGGCGTTGGCGTTGAAGAAGCCGCCGCCATTGGTGCCGAGCATCTTGATCGCGACCTGCGAGGCCACCGGGCCGACGGCGATGGTCTGCTTGGCGCCTTCGAGCGTGGTCGCATCGACATAGGGCCCGAGCGTCTGCGGCATGCCCTGCGACACCAGGAACAGCGAATAGACGGTGCAGATCGGCAGCAGGATGTAGAGCGTGCAGCGGGTGATATCGACCCAGAAATTGCCGATCGTGCGTACAGAGGCGCGGGCGAAGCCGCGGATCAACGCCACCGCGAGCACCATGCCGGTCGCAGCCGAGAGGAAGTTCTGGTGCGTCAGGCCGAGCATCTGGACCAGGTACGACACCGTGCTTTCACCGCCGTAGTTCTGCCAGTTGGTGTTAGTGAGAAAGGAGACCGCGGTGTTGAACGACAGATCCGGGGCAACGGCGGCCTGGTCCGCCGGATTGAACGGCAACACGGCCTGCAGCCGCATCACGCCGTAGATGATCAGGAAGCCGCCGATATGAAACAGAAGCATCGCGACCGTATAGGTCAGCCAGTGCTGTTCGCGCCTTTCGTCGACGCCGCTGATCCAGTAGAACCCGCGCTCCACCGGGCGCAGCACCGGCGACAGGAAAGTCGCCTCGCCGTTGAAGACGCGCGTCATGTACCAGCCGAGCGGCTTGACCAGCGCGACGACGGCGGCGCAAAAGAGGATTATTTGGAACCAGCCGATGGCGGTCATGGCATTAAACCTTTCGAATGGGCTTTGATCGCAGCAGCACGGCAAGCACGCCGACGAGCAGGATGGTCAGCGCCGCATCTGCCAGGAGAAGCTGCCCGATCATGAACATGGCGCTGATCAAAACCGCTCAGGGCGCAGCAGCGCATAGGTGAGGTAGAAGAGAAGGCCGAGCGAGACGAGGCCGGCGAGCGAATAGTCGAAAATCATGGCGCACTCCCTCACAGCCGTTCGCAGGCGTAGGCGTAGCCTATGCCGGCTGCGAAAAATGCCGCGATGAGCGCCAGCATGACGAGATCAAGCATTGGAGGCTCCTATGCATAACGGGCCGACAAAGGCCCGTTCTGGTTCCGAGGTGAGGTGCCACCCGCCGCATAGGTTTTCGAGATGTAGGCTGCGGCGTCGTTATAGGAATCTTATAAAGATGCCCGTCGTCCCGGGCTTGACCCGGGACCCATAACCACAGGGAGGTGCTGTGCGCGAGCAAGCGGTTGTGGCGGAGCACATCACAACAGCCAGTGGCTATGGGTCCCCGCCTTCGCGGGGACGACGGAGAGGACGCCCCGTCCATCTTTATGAAATCCCTATATTTCCGGCCGCCGCCCCATCTCGTTTTCAAATGGCGTTTTGACCACGTTTGACCTGCGGCATTTCGTCAAGCCGCATGATTGATAGGTCTCGCCATGTCACTGCTTTCAGAACCCTTGACCGCCGACTTCGGCCTTCGGCCGCGGGACGCCGGTAGAGTGACAGTCGAACTGATGTCCGACCTCATCCGCGACTATTGCCGACGCTTTCCCTCGCAAGGACGGCGCGACAAGACGGCGCGCGTCGAGGCACTGATCAAACTGGGCGCGTGGACCGATGCAGCGCTGGCGCTGCTCGACCTCGAACTGCCGCAATGGCAGGTTCGTCGCCTCGCCTATGACGACGGCGAATGGTACTGCGCGCTATCGCGCGAGCGCGAACTGCCCGACTGGCTCGATCAATCGATCGAGACCCATCATGCCGATCTGGCGCTCGCCATCTTGAGCGCGTTCGTCGAGGCACAGCAGATCGCCGCACCATCGAGCCGCCCCAGCGTGCCGAGCGTCGAACGTCATGCCGACGGCTTCTACCAGCCGATGCTGAGCGACAATTTCGCCTGAGCGAGCAGCACCGTGCAGCCACTGCCAAACCTGCCGCAAAAGCTGAAATCGGCCCAGGTCCTGGTTCGATTTGTGTTTCGGTTGCTGATCCTGAGCGGTTTCGCGCTGTTCGGGAGCATCGGCTTTGGCCGCAGCTTCATCGCGCTGCTCTGGATGTCCACACTGCTCTGTGCCGTCATCGCCCTGATACGGCGGGAGCAATTCATGGATGCCGATCTCAACCATTGGGACGAGATGGCAGCCTATGCCGCGCTTTGCGCGCTCGCCTCGGCCACCGGGCGATAACCACGCGACGGGCCTGGCGACCTTATACGTCCCTTATGAGATCGCTCACCCGCCCTCCTCGATTTCATATCCGCCCGCAAAGATATTGAACGCGTTACCAAGTCTCGTGAGGGAATCACAAAAATGAAACTCGTGAACATCAAACTCGACGAACCTCCATCGTGTAGCTCTGCTTCGCCTATCGTCTTTATCGGACGGAACCGGCGCGGCCAGTGGGTCGCCCAGGAACAGAACGGTCTCTACGGCGGGCTGTTCGTCAATCGCTCCCAGGCAGTCAAATACGCGCTGTTCGAGAACGGGCATCATCCAGAAACCATCGTCGAACTGTCGCGCGAATTCGAACTTGACATGAACCGCAGTTCCTCCGCCGCGCCGTCACAAGCAACAGCCGCGCGACGCGTCGCCTGATCCGATTCGCGGCCTACATTCAGGAGGAGTCAGATGATGCAGCCTTGTTTAGTTGCCGACCGCGACCAGGTCGTCGATACGATGATCACACTGACACACCTGTCCAACCTGCACCGCACGATCATCGCGGGAAGTGGAGCCATGGAGCTCTATCTTTCGCTGCGCAGGCGCGGCTTCGTTCAGGTCGCGACAACCGCAACCTGCCGGGTGCCCAGGAGACAGCACAGCATCGGCCTGCTCACGGGAGACAAATCCCTGGCGGCAATCGAGGCGGCGCTCCTGGAAGTCTCGCAGTTCCTCAGCGCCAACGCCACCATTGCGATCCTGATCGACTCCCGTGAAGGCGAATTCTGCCTCAACATCCGAAGGAAACTGGAGCAGATGGGCTTTCGGATCGAGGCAGGCGTGAGGTGCCAACGCGGCCTCGTGCTTGCCGCTCACCGGCAGGGTTTCGCACAAATGGAAAGAGCGGCGTGAACTGCGAAGCATTTGCGCGGCCGGGAAGGCGTTACCAATGGAATCGCAGGATCCGGTTGAATGGCACAGCAGACTGCTGCGCGCCTGGCAACTGGCGCTTCTGCGCTTTGCTGTAACACTCGATAATGCCGATCGGTTGAACGTGATGGCGATAGCCGCCGAGATCGACCGCGGCGGCCACAGCTCCGAGGAGCAGCCGAATTTCCGCTTCTTCCGCAAGTTCAGTGCCGACCTCTGCAGCGCCATTCTGCGGCAGAACGACGCCGCCGATGCCACCATGCGTCAGTATCTTGAGCGGATCGAGGATCCCCGCCTGAGGCGGGCATTCGCAAGCGCGGTCGAAATCGAAATCGATGCGGCGCCGCCACGCATCAGAAAGCCCAAGGTCAACGACTGGCTGTGGCGCGGACTGGCGCCGCGTAGCAATGCTCCACTCCCCGGCACGCGCTCACGCGTCGCCAGATATTGAACGCGGTGCCTATTCCGAAGGACGACACATGAAACAGGATTGGCTCGCGGGCTACATCCCCGACCTTCCAACGCCGTTCAGCAAGGATGGCGAAGTCGATTTCGATGCCTTTGCGCGGCTCTGCGAGCGTCAGATCGCAGCCGGCGCCAGTGCGATCGTGGTCGGCGAGACCACGGGCGAGGCGCCGACCCTGACGACGGGAGAGAAGGCCGGCCTCGTTCGCCGCGCCGTCGAGGTCGCGCATGGCCGTATCAGCGTCATCGCCGGCGCCGGATCCAACGCAACAGACCGCGCGGTCGAACTGACGCGGCAGGCGGAGGCCGCCGGCGCAGATGCCGTGCTCTCGGTGGTCCCCTATTACAACAAGCCGATGCAGTCAGGTATCCACGCGCATTTCCGCGCTGTTGCCGAGGCGACGGGACTTCCGGTCATCCTGCACAACGTTCCCTCGCGCACCGTTCGCGAACTCGCCGACGCAACGCTCAAGCGCCTTGCTGAATCCGAGCAGTTCATCGGATTGCGCGACAGCAGCGGCGATGTCGGACGCCTCCTCCGCATACGCACGTCGTTGCCGCCGCATTTCCGCTTGCTGTCGGGCGATGACTTGACCGCGCTGCCGTTCATGGCCGCCGGCGGTCACGGCTGCATCTCCGCGGTGGCGAACCTCGTGCCGGAACTGTGCCAGGCGGTTCTTGCAAGCCTTAGGAAAGGACGACCGCAATCGGCCAGGTATCTATTCAGCCGCCTGGTCCCGATTGCCGGGCTGCTTGCCGCCGAGCATCCAGCGGCGCTGAAGTACGCGCTGTCGCTGCTTGGGCTGATCCAGCCCGACACGCGCCTACCGATCGTTCAGTTGAACGATGCGGCCAAGGCCGAGGTCACGAAGGCGATCGCCGAACTCGGCGACGAAGAATGGTCTGGCGTGCAGGATACTTTGCCCGCCGCACCGGTGCGCCACCAGCGAGCGAAGCGGTCGTAGCAAGTTGTGTAGGGAAAGTTTGAAGCACAGGCATCCAGCCAAACGCTAGTTCTTGGCTGAGTCCCGGCACTGGTTGCTTTGGGGACAAACGGACATTACATCGCAGGTAAAGCCGATAGAGTCGGTCGAAAATGACCCGGAGCGGAAGTCGCGCCGGCTCATCCCTGACCGTCAACCTCATCCTGGGGTAGCGATCTGGCTTCTCTTGGCGTAAAGCATCTGAATCAGATCGCCGCGCGTGCGGCTGTGCCGTCTGCCGGGCACGCAGCTTCAAGTCACTCGGCTCGACGTTCTGCGCCTGAGCCAACAAAGGTTTCCATCTCGTGTCATTCCCGACCACAAGTCCGCCGCTCGCCCGAGCTTTAGCCGAGCGCAGCTACGATCGGCCGACCCCTGTTCAGATCGCCGTGCTTGCGGCAGAAGCTGTCGACCGCGACCTTCTCGTTTCGGCCCAAACCGGCTCGGGCAAGACCGTCGCTTACGGGCTGGCAATTGCAAAGGATCTTTTGGGCAGCGTCGAGCGGTTTCAGCGGGCGGCCGCGCCGCTTGCCTTGATCGTCGCGCCAACGCGCGAACTCGCCTTGCAGGTCCATCGCGAACTCGCATGGCTTTATCAATACGCGGATGCGCGCGTCGTCTCCTGCGTCGGCGGCATGGATCCGCGCCGCGAACAGCGCGAGCTTGCCGCGGGCGCTCACATCGTGGTCGGGACGCCCGGCCGATTGTGCGATCACTTGCGGCGCGGCCATCTCGACATCTCGGAATTGAGGGCTGTCGTCCTCGACGAGGCCGATGAAATGCTCAATCTCGGTTTTCGCGAGGATATGGAATTCATCCTCAAGACCACGCCGGACACGCGCCGCACGTTGTTGTTCTCGGCGACTTTTCCGCGCGGCATCGTTGCGCTGGCAAAACAGTACCAGCAACAGGCCTCTCGGATCGAGGTCGCGGGCGACGAAGGCGGTCATGCCGATATCGAGTACCGCGCCATCCGGATTGCTCCTGATGATGTCGAGCACGCGGTCGTCAACGTATTGCGCTTTTTCGAATCGCCGAGCGCACTTGTGTTTTGCAACACGAGAGATGCGGTCAAGCATTTGCAGGCGGCGCTGCTCGAGCGTGGGTTTTCCGTGGTCGCTCTCTCCGGTGAAATGACGCAGAACGAGCGAACCCTGGCGCTGCAGGCGTTGCGCGACGGACGTTCGCGCGTCTGCGTGGCGACCGACGTGGCGGCGCGCGGTATCGACCTGCCGAGCCTCGACCTCGTCATTCATGCGGATCTGCCAAAGGACGCGGAGGTCATGCAGCACCGCTCGGGCCGCACCGGTCGTGCGGGCCGCAAGGGCGTGAGCATCCTGCTGGTGCCGCCCGCCCGAAAACGACGAGCGGAACTGCTGCTGAATCTGGCCGGCATTGACGTCGTCTGGGGCACGGCTCCCCAGGCCGATGAAATCCGCAGGCTTGATCATGAACGTATGCTCACGGATGCCGTTTTCACCGAGGAGACGACCGCCGACGATCTGGTGCTGGCGCGGGCATTGCTTGCCGAGCGGTCGGCTGAGGATATCGCCGCGGCGCTCGCGCGGCTTTATCGCGCGCGGCTTCCTTCGCCCGAAGACATTCTCGATCCCGGCCAGGATCGCAGCCGACCTCGTGACGACCGCGGTCGAGAACACATCCGGACATCGCGCGGCGATGAACGCCCCACCGGGCCCCGATCGAAAACGGGAAGATCATCGTCGCGTCACGGCATGGCGGAGGCCAGCGTATGGTTCCGGGCCGCCATCGGACGAAAAAAGAATGCAGAAGCGCGCTGGCTCTTGCCGATGATTTGCCGTCGTGGCGGCATCGACAAGCGTGACATTGGCGCCATCCGGATTCTGGACACCACCACCGAGTTCGAAATTTCCGAGCGGGTCGCAGGATCCTTCGCCGCCAAGATCCGACGTCCGGATAAGGAAGACAACATCCGCATCGAGCCGCTGGCAGACACTCCCCCAGATCAGGCACCTTTGGAAAAGCAGTCACACTCGCCTTGGCGCGAAGCCGGCGACTTCGATCACAATGCTCTTCGAAGCGACAATTCTCGTGACGCGACAGGACCGAAGCAACGCGGCAAGCCTCACCGCGAAAGCGGGTCGAAATTTGCCAGCGAGCCGGGTTTCGGGAAGAAAAAGAAACACCGGAACAAGTCCGGCCATGCTGGACAACGGCAGCCGGCAAACGCGTCGCCTGCGAAAGCCGGATTCGGAAAGAAGGCAAGGAAGAATCGTCGCGGCTGATCTGCCGCCATCGGGTGCTGCGGGACGCTCAGTCCTTCAAGTCTGAACCTGTTCCTAATCGCCGCAGCGAGTCTTCTGTGATCAACGCTGGACGGTCGCCCGCAATTCACGAATCGTCCGATGCGCCATCGCCCTTTGTTGATATCGAACTTCACCAGGCCTTCGTCTCGCATTTTCAACAGGAGGGATTGGCAAGCTTCTTCATTCACGACATTGGCGCGTTTCATGACCTCGTACACTTTGAGCGGCTTCTCGCGGAGCGCACGCAGGATATTTTCTCGATCATTCAGCACGACTAGGCTCCTACCGTCATCAAGCGCGCTAAATCACTGAGAATACGAAAGCTGATCTTCCGTAACGACTCGCTCGATATTCTCCGACTTGCTCTTGATGCGGTATCTAAGACGTCCATCTGCCTCGATGGGCATAAGTTGAACGATGGTATAAATCATTGGCGCCTCAGTTGAGGCACGTCCTCGCGGACCTTGGGGCTGGTGGTGAACGTCTTCATTCAGCTTATAGGCATATGACATGTGTTTACCTCTAGAAGTTACGGCTGCTCTAGCGTGGAGCTTGCCGTAATGCAATGCATCCTGTTGCTCCCGGCCCAGGCTGGTGAAAGCAAAAACGAGCGCTGTGGCAGAGCGACTCGCGGTCTAAGAGCGCGTCAGTAACGTTGACCTAATACGTCCCGAACATGCCTTTAGTATCCGTGGTCGCATTGAACGGAGGCGGGACGAGTCAAGCAAGCACTCCGCGAGCCAATCGCCCACGGCCACCAAAAGCTATGCAGCGCAAAGTGTATTTCCCAGCACGCGTTGTTGCGATTTGGTCTCGGCGGGTGGATGCTGTTGGCGCGGACACAATGGAGGGCAGCATGAGCAAGGCAACTCTCGACAATCGCCACCGCAACAAGGACGGAGAAATCAGCGCCAAACACGGAAACACCCTCATTCGCACGTTGCGCAAGGTGTACGGTCAGAGTTTCGCGGCTGGCTATCCTGACACAGAGAAGCTCCGTGAGGTTCTACTTAAGCTGAACGAGACATCATTGAGCCAGCTCCGTCGTGATCATGAGACCGGCCACTTGGAGCACAAGATCACCAAAGCCTCGAAGTAAGGCCGCGGGGTCCCGCGGCGGTGCGTTCGTGGCCAGAGGCGGCCGCCAAGGCGCCTGCTGCTAGGGGGAGACCGGACGCGGTTGCGGCATCGCCCAATCGACGCGAATGACCCGGAACGGATATTCAGGCAGGCCTCTTCAGCGTTCGGGAAGCGTCCTGAGCAGCCGATCCGTTCCTATAGGAGGAAGGGGTGCTGCCTGTATTTGAACCCAAGTGTTCCAACAAGTGTCTCAAGGCGAATTTGCGGGTGCCGTAAATTGTTCGACCCTACTGGCCTGGTGCGCCCCGGCGACTTGTCGCTACTGACAAACCAGTACGGGGGTTTTCGCGTGCGCCAGCACCTTGTTGGTCACACTTCCGATGAGAAGCATGGAAAGCCCGCTGCGTCCATGCGATGACATGACGATGAGATCGCAGCCTTTGTCCTCGGCTGCTGCGATGATTGCTTGATGGGGTTGCCCGTTCTCCGCTTGAATCGTCTCGCAGGAGACACCGGCCTCCTTGGCCGCATTTGCCGCGCGATCCAACGCGCTCGTGGCCTGCTCCTTGCGCAGCTCGGCATATGTTGCGACTGCTTCAAGGAACCGCCCTGACATCTCTGAAAACGGTTCCACAACGAAGATGACAGATACCTTGGCTCCAAGGGATTTCGCCAGCGCCAACCCATGCGCCACCCCATGCTCCGCCAGCTCCGACCCATCTGTCGGAATGAGAATATGCCGGTACATGCTTCACCTCCCGATTGTCGCTGCCTTGCGAAGGTAAGCTGGGCCCGCGTTTCGGAAAGAGCCTTGAGATAGATCAATCCATCGGCCAATCGTGCTGCGGCCAGATGTCCGCACTTGGCCCATCGTATCATTTCGCTGCCGCGCAGCCGCCATCCCGCACAGAAGCGGCACAAAGGCAGCAGCGCCTACTCCGCCGCCGAGCGGAGTTCGGCCTTTTCCGCGCGCACGGCGCAGAACTTGAATTCCGGAATCTTGCCGAACGGATCGAGCGCCGGATTGGTCAAGAGGTTGGCCGCAGCTTCCGCGTAGCAGAACGGCATGAACACCATGTTGACAGGCACGTCGCGGTCGGAGCGCACCTTCACCTCGACGGCGCCGCGGCGGGTCTGGAGCCGGATGAAATCGCCGGGCCAGAGCTGCATGCGCCGCATGTCCTTCGGCGACATGAAGGCGACCGCCTCCGGCTCGATCTGGTCGAGCACGGATGCGCGGCGGGTCATCGATCCCGTGTGCCAGTGCTCCAGCACGCGGCCGGTCGAGAGCACCATCGGATATTCGGCGTCGGGCAGTTCATCCGGCGGGATGACATGCGCCGGCACGATCTTGCCGCGGCCGCTTTCGGTCGGGAAACCGGTGGTGAAGATGATCTCGTTGCCGGGCTTATCTGGGTCGTCGACCGGATAGGTCACCGCGCCCTCGCGCACCAGGCGTTCCCAGGTGATGTTCTTCAGCGAAGGCATCAGCTCGGCCATCTCGGCGAAGACGTCGGCCGGACCGCTGTAATTCCACGGCAGGCCCATGCGCTTGCCGATCTCCTGGATGATCCAGAGATCCTGCCGCGCGTCGCCCGGCGGCTTGATCACCTCGCGCGCGAGCTGCACGCGGCGGTCGGTGTTGGTGAAGGTGCCGGACTTCTCCGCAAACGCCGAAGCCGGCAGGATGACGTCGGCATGGAACGCGGTCTCCGTAACGAAGAGATCCTGCACCACGAGGTGATCGAGCATGGCAAGCGCCTCGCGCGCGTGCTGCAGATCGGGATCGGACATCGCGGGATTTTCGCCCTCGATATACATGCCATTGATTTCGCCGGCATGGATCGCGTTCATGATCTCGACCACGGTGAGCCCGCGCACCGGATCGAGGCTCTTCTGCCAGAGCTCCTCGAATTTGCCACGCAGGTCGACGCGGCCGACGGGCTGGTAGTCCGGCAGGAACATCGGGATCAGGCCGGCGTCGGACGCGCCCTGCACATTGTTCTGGCCGCGGAGCGGATGCAGGCCGGTGCCGGGACGGCCGACCTGGCCGGTGATCAGCGCCAGCGCAATCAGGCAGCGCGCATTGTCGGTGCCATGGACATGCTGGCTGATGCCCATGCCCCAGAAGATGATCGAGGATTTCGCACGGGCGTAGAGCCGCGCCACTTCGCGCAAGGTCTCGGCCGGGATGCCGCAGATCGGCGCCATCTTCTCCGGAGTGAAGTCCACGATCTTGGCCTTCAGCTCATCGAAGCCTTCGGTGTAGCCGGCGATATACTGCTCGTCGGTGAGGCCTTCGGTGATGATCGTGTTGATCATCGCGTTCAGCATCGCGACGTCGCTTCCCGGCTTGAAGGCGAGATGCTTATCGGCGTGGCGCGACAGCGTCTGCAGCCGCGGGTCCATCACGATCAATTTCGCGCCGCGCTTGGCCGCATTCTTGATGTAGGTCGCGGCCACCGGATGGTTCACGGTCGGATTGGCGCCGATCACGATGATCACCTCGGCATCCATTGCCGCCGAGAACGGCGCCGACACCGCGCCGGAATTCAGGCCCTCCGTCAGCGCCGCCACTGATGACGCGTGGCACAGCCGCGTGCAGTGGTCGACATTGTTGGAGCCGAAGCCGGTGCGCACCAGCTTCTGGAACAGATAGGCCTCCTCATTGGATCCTTTCGCCGAGCCGAAGCCGGCGAGCGCCTTCACGCCCTTCTCGTCGCGAATCTTGACGAGGCCGCGCGCGGCGATATCGAGCGCCTCCTCCCAGCTCGCCTCGCGGAAATGCGTGAACGGATTGGCCGGATCGACCTGGTCGTTGGGGTCCTTCCTGGCGTTCGGCAACCGCACCAGCGGTTTTGTCAGGCGATGCGGATGATGGATATAGTCGAAGCCGAAGCGGCCCTTGACGCAGAGCCGGTTGTGATTGGCCGGGCCGTCGCGGCCTTCGGCATAGATCACCTTCTCGTCCTTGACTTGATAGGTCACCTGGCAGCCGACGCCGCAGAACGGACAGAGCGAATCCACCTTGCGGTCGGGATAAGTAACGCGGGTCTGCTTCTCGTCGAGCATCACGGCGGGCATCAGCGCACCGGTCGGGCAGGCCTGCACGCATTCGCCGCAGGCGACGCAGGTGGACTCGCCCATCGGATCGTCGAAGTCGAACACGATCTTGGCATCGGCATTGCGATAGGCCATGCCGATGACGTCGTTGACCTGCACCTCGCGGCAGGCGCGTACGCACAGACCGCACTGGATGCAGGCATCGAGATTGACGCGCATCGCCGGATGGCTGGCGTCGCTCTCCCAGCGTTCCGCCGCCGGAAAACGGCTCTCGGTGACGCCGGTCTTCTCCGCCCAGTGCCAGAATTTCGAATCGGGATCGTGCGAGGTCTCGCGCGCCGGCTGGTCGGCGACCAGAAGCTCCATCACCATCTTCTGCGCGGCAACGGCGCGGCTAGAGGCCGTCTTCACCTTCATGCCGACAGACGGCGTGCGCTTGCAGGAGGCGGCGAGCACGCGCTCGCCTTCGATCTCGACCATGCAGGCGCGGCAATTGCCGTCGGGGCGATAGTCCGGCGCCGGCGAATAGCAGAGATGCGGGATCTCCTGGCCCTGGCGTTTTGCCACCTGCCAGATGGTCTCGCCTGCTTTCGCTTCGACCTGCTTGCCGTCGAGTTCGAACTGGATCGTCGTCATTCCGCAGCTTCCTTGAACTCGTCGGGGAAGTATTTAATCACAGAGGTCAGGGGATTCGAGGCGGCCTGGCCGAGACCGCAGATCGACGCATCGCGCATCGCCTGGCCCAGTTCCTCGAGCAGCGCCCGGTCCCACACCGGCCGTTCCATTAACATCGCCGCCTTCTGCGTGCCGACGCGGCAAGGCGTGCATTGCCCGCAGCTCTCATCTTCGAAGAAGCGCATCAGATTGAGCGCCGCCGCCTTCACGCTGTCCGCTTGCGACAGGATCACGATCGCGGCCGAGCCGATGAAGCAGCCGTATTTTTCCAATGTGCCGAAGTCGAGCGGGATATCGTCCATCGTCGCCGGCAGGATGCCGCCGGAGGCGCCGCCCGGCAGATAGGCATGGAAGGTGTGGCCATCGGCCATGCCGCCGCAATATTCGTCGATCAGCTCGCGCACGGTGATGCCGGCCGGCGCCAGCTTCACGCCGGGATTTTTCACGCGGCCCGAGACCGAGAAGCTGCGCAGACCCTGACGGTCGTTGCGACCGTGGCTCTTCCACCAGTCGGCGCCCTTATCGACGATGTCGCGCACCCACCACAATGTCTCGACATTGTTGATCAGCGTCGGCAGGCCGAACAGCCCGACCTGGAACGGATAAGGCGGCTTGTGCCGCGGCAATCCGCGCTTGCCCTCGATGCTCTCGAGCAGCGAGGATTCCTCGCCGCAGATGTAAGCGCCGGCGCCGCGACGCAGATGCAGGCGCGGACCGCCGGCCGGAAGCTTTGCGATCTCGCGCGCGAGGATTTCGCGCACCGCCGGATATTCGTCGCGGATGTAGACGTAGACGTCGGCGGCTTCGACCACGTGGGCGCCGATCAGCATGCCCTCGAGGAAGCGATGCGGATCGGTCTCGAGATAATAGCGATCCTTGATCGTGCCGGGCTCGCCCTCGTCGCCATTGACCGCCATCAGCCGCGGCCCGGGTTCGCCGAGCACCGCGCGCCATTTGCGCCCGGTGGGGAATCCCGCGCCGCCGAGTCCGCGGAGCGAGGCGTTGTCGAGCGTCTTCAGGATCTCGTCGTTCGACACTTCGCCCGCGCGCAGCCGGTTCAGCAATCGGTAGCCACCGCCGGCAACGTAGGCGTTGTAGCCGACATAATCAGGCAGATGCGCGTGCGTCTCGCCAGCCTTCGCCGTCGCCAGCACGCTCTCGACCGTCGCGTGATCGACGAAGTTGTGGCCGACTTCCGCGACCGGCGCGGTGTCGCAGCGGCCGACGCAGGGCGCGCGCACCACGCGGATGCCGGGACCCGCCGAGTCCTGCAATTGCTCCAGCAGCTTTTCGCCGCCGAGCATCGCGCAGGTGAGCGAGTCGCAGACGCGGATGGTAAGCGGCGCGACATCCGGCTGACCTTCCTTCACCACGTCGAAATGCGCGTAGAAGGTCGCGGTCTCGAACACTTCCGCGAACGACAATTTCATCTCGTCCGCGAGCGCAGCGAGATGCGCGGCGGAGATCTGGTGATACTTGTCCTGGATCAGGTGCAGGAATTCGATCAACAGATCGCGCCGGCGCGGCCGGTCGCCGAGCAACTGCTCGACGTCATGCGCGGCCGTTGGATCGATCTGGCGTCCCTTCGGCGTTGCCTTGGCCTTGCGCCGCCCGGCGCCAGGGTGCTCGAACGCGCGAACCTCATGCACGTCATGGACAGTCATTGAAGCATCTCGTTTTTACCGCTCTTTAGATCAACTCTAATCTCTGGCATGCCAGATGCCAAGAGAAAATTATCGCGCCCGAAGAGGCATTTAGGGGGCATCCCGCCGCAGCATGCCCCCTGCCCTTTCCCGCGGACAAGCCTGTCCTCACGTCTTACCCATGCAGTCCTCGATGTAGAACCAGCGGTCGTCCCCCGCCAATCCCTTGGCTTTGACCTCCTGGCGACAGGTCTTCAACTTGCCCCTGTTGGCGCTCCATTTGGCCTTCATGTCCTTCAGCTTTTGCGCCGTCAGCTTCGCCCTGGAAGGCTTCGCCTCGCTCGCGGCGGCAGGCGCGGAAGGCGCGGGCGTTTGGGCCGAAGCCGCAGTCAGCAGGCTCGTAATCAACAGCGCGGCGGCGGCACCAGTTCCGATACGAAACATCGCGAAAATTCCCTTGTTCTATTCGTTCAATTGAATGGATGAAAAAAAGCGCCGCGGGCGAACGCATCGCCCGCGGCGCCAAGCTCGATCAGAAGATCTTGACCGCGCTCTCCAGCGTCTTCCAGACGCCCCAGGCCAGGGGAATGCCGACAAAGGCCCAGAACAGCGCGGCCTTGGCATCCAGTCCGCCGAACCCGATGCCGTAGGAACCATGCGGACCGGCCGCATCCGCACTCGCGCTCGCCGCCTGCAGTTTTGCCACTTCCGCCTCGCTCATGTGCCACTTCGCATCGACGGGCTTGACCAGGTAGTTGCAGATCAGGCCCGCGATCAGCATGGCGCAGAGGATGTACATCGTGGTGTTGTAGAGCTGGTCGCGCGGAACGCCGGCAGCGAGTTGGAACTCGCGGATATAGTTCACGACGACCGGGCCGATGATGCCGGCGGTCGACCACGCCGTCAGCAGCCGGCCGTGAATGGCGCCCACGAACTGCGTTCCGAACATGTCGGCGAGATACGCCGGCACGGTCGCAAAGCCGCCGCCATACATCGACAGGATGATGCCGAAGCCCAGCACGAACAGAAGTTTCGAGCCCATCGCCGCGAAGGTCGGCGCCAGCGCATAGAGCGCGATGCCGAGCAGGAAGAACGTGTAGTAGGTGTTCTTGCGCCCGATCTTGTCCGACAGCGACGCCCAGAAGAAGCGGCCGCCGATGTTGAACAGCGACAAGAGCCCGGCGAAGCCCGCCGCGATGCCGGCAATCTGCGCCTTCTGCGACGCATCAAGCTGATTGAAGCCGACATCGGGCAATCCGATCAATTTGCCGGCGAAGATCTCCTGCAGCATCGGCGAGGCCATGCCGATCACGCCGATGCCTGCGGAGACGTTGAGGCAGAGCACCCACCAGATCAGCCAGAACTGCGGTGTCTTGTGTGCATTGTCGAGATGGACGTTGTTGGTCGAGATCATCGCATTCGCCTTGGCCTTTGGCTTCCAGCCCTCGGGCTGCCAGCCTGTCGGCGGAATGCGATAGCGGAAGGCGCCGATCATCATGAACACGAAATAGATCACGCCCATCGCCAGGAACGTTTCCCAGACGCCGACCGAGGTCGGGGTCTTGAAATAGTTCATCAAGAGGTTCGCAAGCGGCGCGCCGATCATGGCGCCGCCGCCGAACCCCATGATGGCCATGCCGGTCGCCATGCCGCGGCGATCCGGAAACCATTTCACCAATGTCGACACCGGCGAGATGTAGCCAAGCCCGAGGCCGACGCCGCCGATGACGCCGGCGCCGAGCCACATCAGCCAGAGCTGATGGACGTAGACACCGAGCGCGCCGATCACGAGACCGCCGGCCCAGCACAGCGCCGCGACGAACCCGGCCTTGCGCGGACCGACACGTTCGAGCCAGCCGCCCCAGATCGCGGCGGAGACGCCGAGCAGCACGAAGAACAGCGTGTACATCCACCCGAGGCTCGCCACCTTCCAGTCGCAGGTGGTGGTGAACAATTCCTGCCACAGCGAGATATCGGGGCAGGCCTTCGGCGCGTTCAATCCGATCGCGCGCGACAGCGGCAGCCAGAACACCGAGAAGCCGTAGGCCATGCCGATGCACAAATGGATGCAGAGTGCGGCCGGCGGCACCAGCCAACGGTTGAAGCCGGCGGTCGCAATCGTGTGCTCCTTGTCGAGGAAACCAAGCCCCGCGCCGGCCACAGCGCCGGTGCTGCTAATCGTCGTCATCCGATCCTCCCTGCGGCCGCTCTTCAATCGAGCGTGCTCGCTTTCGTTGATCCAACCAAAGTGTCGTCGCGGAACCGGCGCTGCCGCTCCACGACTTCTTTCTGTGCGCCAGAGATCATCAAGCGCTTTTCGGAATTCCCAACCCCCGACGCGACACAATATGCTCAGTGACGGCGCCAACCTGATAAATGAAGACGTGCCCGCCCGGAGTCGCTCGTGTGTAGCCCGAGCGTCATTGATCTCCGCGACACCGCGGAGAGGTTCAATTGGGACAGAAGGGCTAAAATGTGTCGATAGGAAAAAGGTAGGTATCAACCAGAGCGATTATTGCAGCGCACGGCTATTGTTGCGATGCGGACGAGGCATCATTGATTTTCTCTATCGTCCCATTTGTCTTCTCGATCAATAACACGATGCGGCTCTCGCTCCGCTCGGTGATCTCGACCTTGTCGCCGGTCTCGCGGATCAGGTTCGGGATATCGATCACCGACAATGGATCGGTGCAGAGCACTTCGAGAAAATCACCCGGCTTGACCGCCTTCAGTGCCTTGCGCGTCTTGAGCGCGGGCAGCGGACATCTGAGACCGGTGAGATCGAGTTTTGTCGTCGTCATGTTTCCGACCATGGCGAAGCATTCGCACAGCGTCAATCGCTACGCGACGGCTTCAGATCAGGCTTGCATAGGACAGGAATCCGACGGTCTGGCCGGGCTCGACGTGTGTGATGTGTTCGCCAAGCTCGACCAGGCCATCGGTGTCGACCAGCGACGACAACAGCCCCGCGCCCTCGCGCGGAAACTTGATCGCTTCGAGCATACCATCCGGCGCTTTACGCAGATTGACGCGGACATATTCGCGGCGCCCGACCTTCTTCTTGTAGGTGAAGCCGGCCCGCACCGGCATCGGCACCAGCGGCTCCGGCGCGCCGCCGGACAGCGCCAGGATGGTCGGCCGCACCACGTGAACGAAGGTGACGAAGCTCGCGACGGGATTGCCCGGCAGGCCGATGAACGGCGTGCCGCCGATGATGCCCATCGCGACCGGACGCCCCGGCTTGATCGCCATCCGCCACAGCACCAGGCGGCCGACGCTCTCGACGCCGGCCTTGACGTGATCCTCCTCGCCAGTCGAGACGCCGCCGGTGGTGAGGATCAGATCGTGGTGGCCTGCGACGTCCTTCAGCGCGCGTGCGAGGCTCGCAGGCTCGTCGCGCAGAATGCCGAGGTCACTGACCTCGCAGCCAAGTCGCCGCAGCATCGCCATCAGCATGAAGCGGTTCGAGTCGAAGAGCTGCGGCGCCGCACGGCGCTCTCCGGGCGAAACCAGCTCATCGCCGGTCGAGAACACCGCGACGCGGATCCGCCTGATCACGTCGAGCCTGACAAGGCCGAACGCTGCGGCCAGCGCGACATCCTGCGGGCGCAAGCGCTTTCCAATCTGCAACGCGGCGTGGCCGAGCGGAATGTCTTCACCCGCCGGCCGCACATTGGCGCCCGGCTGCAGGCCTGCGGGCAGAACGACGTTATCGCCCTCGACGCGGACGTCCTCCTGCATGAACACGGTGTCGGCACCGTCAGGCATCGGCGCGCCCGTGAAGATGCGCACAGCATGACCGCGCTCGATTGGCGCATTCGCCGCGGCGCCCGCCTGCACCCGTCCGCTGATGGGAAACGCCTGTTCCGAGCCTGTGGGAAGATCGCGGCTTGCGACCGCATAGCCATCGACGGCGGAATTGGTAAAAGGCGGCAGCGGCAACGGCGCTAAAATCTCATTGGCGAGGATGCGCCCGTCGGCCTCCGCGAGCGCGACGCTCTCGATATCGGCTATCGCCGTCACCCGAGTCGCGATCAGGCGCACGGCCTCACCGACCGACATCATCGGCCCGCTGGAGGCAAAGCAATCGTCGGACAGTTGCGCCATTTCAGGTCTCGCTCTTCGCCAGGATTTCGTCGACCGCAACGGCGGCGCGCTGCATCATGGCGGCAACGGCGGTGACATCATCGAGGTGGGCGGTCGGCAGCCGGGTTTCAATCGTCGCATCCGTCGCGATCCCGACAATGCCGGGATCATCGGGGAACAGCAGCGGCTTGCTGTTGGCGGCACGATGCACCTCGATCTTGCGCAGCGGCTCGCGCTTGAAGCCTTCGACCACGACGAGATCGACCTGCGACATCTTGGCGAGCAGCTCGGCCAGCCGCGGCTCGCCGGCGCCGCGCAGCTCATGCATCAAGGCCCAGCGCCGGCTTGAGGAGACCAGCACCTCGGTCGCGCCCGCCTGGCGGTGCACCCAGGAATCCTTGCCGGGCACGTCGACATCGAATTCGTGATGGGCATGCTTGATCACGGACACGCGCAGACCCTGTGCCAGCAGATGCGGAATCACGCGCGACAGCAAGGTGGTCTTGCCGGCGCCGCTCCAGCCCGCGAGTCCGATCACTTTCATCCGACCTCATCCCAAAAGGAACCCACTCGTTCCACCGTCATTGCACCCGCTCCGCCGTCATTGCGAGGAGCGAAGCGACCAAGCAATCCATACTTTCCGCGGGGATGGATGGATTGCTTCGCTCCGCTCGCAACGACGGGAGGGCCATATTTCCCTAAGCTTCCGACATGCTTATATCGGATGGCAGGGAAAGTCATGCTAACCTGGCCGCCATGATGAGGATCGACAAACCGCCCGTTCCCCTGATCGTCCCCAACCCGGACGACCCGCGCCTGACCGAGCGCGTGACCGGGACAGACCAGACCGGCGCCAGCGTCGAGATCAAGGTGCCGATGGAGCGCCCGCTGACGCTGTACCTGAACGCGCAGGAGATCGTCACCATGATGACGATCGGCGACTACCCCGAATATCTCGCGCTCGGCTATCTCCTCAACCAGAACATGATCAAATACGACGACGTCGTCACCGAGGTCGAATATGACGACGATCTGCAGGTGGTGGTCGTGCGCACCGAGCACCACACCAATTTCGAGCAGAAGCTGAAGAAGCGCACCCAGACCTCGGGCTGCGCCCAGGGCACAGCCTTCGGCGATCTGCTGGAGGCGGTCGAAAGCGTGGCGCTGCCGAAGGCGGAATTGCGCACCTCCTGGCTCTACCAGATGACGCATGCGATCAACACCATGCCCTCGCTCTATCTCGAAGCTGGTGCGATCCATGGCTGCGTCTTATGCAAGGAGGGAACGCCGATCTGCTACACCGAGGATGTCGGCCGCCACAACGCCGTCGACAAGATCGCCGGTTGGATCTACCGCCACGGCGTCGATCCCGGCGACAAGATCCTCTACACCACGGGACGGCTGACCTCGGAGATGGTGATCAAGACGGTGCGGATGGGCATTCCGATTCTGGTGTCGCGCTCCGGGTTCACCGCCTGGGGCGTCGAACTGGCGCGGCAGGTCGGCCTGACGCTGATCGGACGCACGCGCGGCAAGCGTTTCATCGCGCTGTCAGGCCAGGAGCGCATCGTGTTCGATCAGAACCTCGATTATGTCGAGGAAGAATCCGCCAAGCACAAGCGCAAGGGCGAAGCGCGTGACGACTAGCATGATGAGCTCGAACTGCATCCGAGAAGCGGCTGCACTCCCTCTCCCGCTTGCGGGAGAGGGTCGGGGTGAGGGTGTCTCCGCGATGGGACTCCCCGTATGGAGAGAGCCCTCACCCGCTGCGCTCTTCGAGCGCAGCGACCTCCCCCGCAAGCGGGGGAGGTGAAGCAGATGGCCTCACGCGACATAATTCCCGGCGTTCTTTTGGCAGGCGGCCTCGCGCGGCGCATGGGCGGCGGCGACAAGCCGATGCGCACGATCGGCGGCCGCAGCATTTTGGAGCGCGTGATCGCGCGTCTCGCGCCGCAATGCGACGGCCTCATCCTCAACGCCAATGGCGATCCCGCCCGCTTCGCCGCGTTCGGATTGCCCGTCGTCGCCGACAGCGTCGCCGATTTCCCAGGGCCCCTCGCCGGCATTCTGGCGGCACTGGACTGGATGGCGGCGAACCGGCCCGACGTGTCGCTGGTGCTGAGCGCAGCCGGCGACTGCCCGTTCCTGCCGCGCGATCTCGTCTCACGGCTCCACGACGCAATGGTAAAGGAAGACGCGCAACTGGCCGTGGCGGCCTCGGGCGATCAGTCGCATCCGGTGATCGGATTGTGGAGCGTGTCGCTGCGCGACGAACTCCGCCACGCCCTCGTCGTCGAAGATGTCAGGAAGATCGACCGCTGGACCGCCCGCTACAGGCTCGCCACTGTGACCTGGCCGACCGAGCCGCTCGACCCCTTCTTCAACGCGAACACGGTCGAGGATATCGCCGAGGCCGAACGGCTCGCGGCAGTGGATGCGGCACACGACTGACACTGCTGTCATTCCGGGGCGCGCCTCGTGGCGCGAGCTATGATGTGCAATTGCACATCAGAGAATCCATCGGGCCGCATGAGCTGGTGGTGAAATGGATTCCGGGCTCGATGCTATCGCATCGCCCCGGAATGACGGAGCCATTTCCGCGACCGCCCTCCACCCGCTCATTCCCGTCTGATCTTCTGCTCGAGGCGCAGTGTCCGTTCGCGCAAGGAATCGTAGATCGGTGGATTGTGCAGCAGCGGGGGCAGCAGCATCGCTACGAAGCAGGCGCCAAGCATCGGCAGCAGCATCGTCACGTTGCCCGTCATCTCGGCGACGAGAACGATGCCGGTCACCGGCGCCCGTACCACGCCCGCGAAGAAGGCGGCCATGCCCACTAGCGCAAATGCATGCGGCTCGATCGCGAGTTCCGGAAATACAAGGCGGCAGGCTGCTCCGAACAGCAGCCCCGACTGGGCTCCCAGCACCAGCAGAGGGGCGAAGAGTCCGCCGGGAGTGCCGGCAGCGTATGATAAAGCACCGAGAGCGAACCGGATCAGGAATGCGGAGGCGACGATCGCAAGACTATCCTGGCCGATCAGCGTGCGCTGCGTGATCTGATCTCCGCCCCCGACCAGCTCGGGCGCAAACCAGGCCAATATGCCGACGCTTGCGCCGATCAATCCGGCTCGGAGCTCGATCGGCAGCCGCGCGAACCGGTCGCTAGCTGCGATGAACGCGAGCAGCGTGCGATTGTACGCAACGGCGAGCAGGCCCGCGACGGCCCCCAGCGCAAGGAACAGCGGCGCGGATACCGCGCTCGGAGTGTTCAGCGGAACGATCTGGAAATCGGGCGCGTCGCCGATAAACAGCCTTGCAACCGGGATCGCCGTTGCCAGCGTGGCGAGGGCCGCGACAGCGACGCGGCGGTCGAATTTGTGCATCAGCTCCTCAAGTATGAAGGCGAGCCCAGCGATCGGCGCATTGAAGGCCGTCGCCAGGCCAGCGCCGGCACCCGCGGCCAGCAGTACGCGTGCGTCCGCCCAGCAGAGCCGGCAGATGCGCGCGGTGAAGACCGCGATGCCTGCGCCCATCTGCACGGTCGGCCCCTCGCGGCCCAGCGCGAGGCCGGAGCCGATTGCCAGGATACCGCCGATGAATTTCACCGGCACCAAGCCAAACGGAGCCGGCGGGACCTGCCCGTGCAGGACGGCTTCCACATGCGGAATGCCGCTGCCCGACGCGTGCGGCGAGAACCGCCGCACCGTCCACGCCGCGAGCAAGGTGGCACCAGCGCATGCGCCCACGACAATCAGGAATCCCAAGACGCCGTGGCCATGCGCCCAGGCGATTACCGCATCGCGCAAGCGATCGGCCTGCTCGAGCAAGAGGCGGAAGTTCGCCCCGACACATCCGGTGACGGCCCCAACGACGAGCGCCGCCGCTACGAGGCCCAGCAGGCTGCGACCTTCGTCTGCGACTAATCGCTCATCGTCGGGCTTATGGTCCACGGTTGCGCCGAACTTTCGATGTGTTTCAGGGAACGAGTTTGGCCGAAATCGCCGGCGAATGGGAATCGGCAAGAGCGAATTTCCGGTCAGAGAAATTTGTTCAATGATTTCAATCTGATTTGCCCTGTCCACTCACGCCGCGAAAAACATTCCGCTTTCGCCGTCGGGCAAATCAGTGATTTAACTCCGCGCGTCTCAGCGCGAATGAGGGGCGGGTCGCGATCGTCACGAACGTTGCGGTGAGATGCGGTGGACGTGAAGTGTGTGACTGACGAGCACGCGCATCACGGACGGCGAAGTCGTGTGGTCCTGGCGCCCCGACGCTGGCGCTAAGCTCGCGAGCAGCAAAGAGCTGCCGCGGACGACGGTGGCAAGAAAGCCCGGTCACCGGGGAGAGCGCGAAGGAAACCGTAACACCATCGCGCAGGGAAAGCCGGAATGCTTCGGTTGAACCTGTGGTCCTACCCCCGTGCTTTTTGTTGCACGGGACCCACGGGTGCAACCAGCACCTGGCTTTCCCTGCGCCCTCTGTGTGATGAGAAGGGCGGAAAGTAAACGCAAAGCTCGGGCACTTCATGCCGCGAGAATGCGGACTCACATCTCCACGCTGTTTGACATTTGAATCCGAACTCTCCCCTCGTCGTCCCGGGCTTGCGTGCCACGGCGAAGCCCCTTGGCGTAGCCGGGACCCAGGACCCATAACCACAGGTCTTTGTAATGTGCTCCGCTGCAACCGCTTGCTCCCGCCACAACACCTCCCTGTGGTTATGGGTCTCCGCTTTCGCGGGGACGACGGAGAGAGCGTCGTACCTCGCTACGCCGGCCGGAAACCCGCCTGTGTCAGCGCCGCGCGGCTTTCGTCCAACGCGAGCGCCTCCAGAAACGCTTGCACTGCCGGGCGATGCTTGCGCGCTGTCACCAGCGCGAAGTCGTAATGCTCCTCCGCCAGCGGAATGAACCCGAGTCCGGACGCGTGCGCGACCGGTGCGATGGTCATGCCCCAGTCGGCGCGATGCTGGGCGACAGCGGCGGCGACCGCATTGTGCGAGCGCGGCTGATTCCAGTAGCCGTCGGGCCTGATACCGCCAAGCAGGCGATCGATCAGGATGCGCGTGCCGGCGCCCTGGTTGCGGTTGACCATGATGCAGGCGGAATCGGAGAGCGCGGCGCGCACCGCATCCTGCGCCGACAGGCCTTCGAAACGCTCATCGCCCTTGCGGAACACGATGCCCTGCATCCGCCGCCAGCCCGGCACGAGCTCGAGCCCTTCGGCGAGATAGGGCGTGTTGTAGGTCTCGCTCTTCTCATCGAACAGATGGATCGGCGCGAAATCGCATTCGCCGCGCTTGGCCGCCGCCAGCCCGCCGAGGCTGCCGACCGCGATCGAGCGCACCGACAGCCCGGCGCGCGCCAGCGGCGCGGTGACGAGATCGAGCCCCGTGCAATGGCTGCCGACAATGACCAGGTCGGGCACGCGCACATGCGGCGTGAACAGCGTCACCTCAGCCTCGGTGCCGACAGGCATCTGGTCGGCCAGCGCATCGATCTTCAGGAAGCCGTCGGCCTGCGCAAACGAGGTGATCGCGCCGGAGCCCTTGCCGGAGGGATAGGCGATCAGCCCTTCCGTACCTTCGACCAGCGACACCATGACGAACTCGGTGCGGCCGAGCTCGGAGGCGATCCGCACCGGCACCTTTGCCATCACCTTCGCATCCGAGCGCGGCGGCAGGCCCGCCATCCGCCGCAGCACCGGCACGATCATGTCGTGGAAGGTGAACATCGCCGAGGTCGGAAAGCCCGGCAGGATCACCACCGGCTTGCCGTCGCACACCGCAAGGCACAGCGGCTTGCCCGGCTTCAGCGCCACGCCATGCGCAATGATGCCGGGCTTGCCGAGCCGCGCGATGATGCGATGGGAGACATCGCCCGCGCCTTTCGAGGTGCCGCCGGAGAGCACCAGCATGTCGCTCTCGGCAAGCGCCTTGCGCATCGCGGCTTCAAGCTGCGCCTCGTCGTCGGCGATGGCACCGACGAAAACGGCATCGCCGCCATTCTCGGAGATCGCCGCGGTGACGATGGCGCCATTGGTGTCGTAGATCGCGGCCGGGCGCAGCGGCTGGCCCGGCTGCACCAACTCGTCACCAGTCGACAGGATGGCGACGCGCGGCCGCCGCGCCACATCGACCTTAGCGATGCCGCAGGCAGCGAGCATGCCGATCTCGCGCGAGCCGATGATGGTGCCGGCGCGCAGCAGCGTTTCACCGCGCGCGATGTCGGAGCCCGCGTAGGAGACGAATTGTCCGGGAGACGCGGCGCGGCGGATCTCGATCGCGCGCTGACCCGCGGGCTGCGTGTGCTCGACCATCACGATCGCGTCCGCCCCGCGCGGAACGGGTCCGCCCGTCGCGATCGAGGTCGCGGTATCAGACAGCACCGGCCGCGCCGGCGCTGTGCCGCAGGCGATGATCTCGTCGTTCAGCACCAGCCGCACCGGTGTAGACTCGCTGGCCCGCGCAAGGTCGGCGGAGCGCACCGCAAAGCCGTCGACATTGGAGCGGTCGAACGGCGGCACGTCGATCGGCGCGACGACGTCGTCCGCCAGCGCGCAGCCGAGCGCCTGCGCGAGCGGTCGTGTTTCGCTGGCGACCGGCCGCGGAAACAGCGCCGCTTCGAACCGCGCCAGCGCCTCCTCGCGCGACAGGATGGTCAGGAACTGGTCCTGCTCGACACTGTCGCGGCCCTTCGCAGAGCTATTGGTCATGTCGGAACTCATTCCCTCAACATATAGGCATCGATCGGCGTGCCCGCAGCAAATCCTTCGGAACCGCCGGGCACGACCAGAAACGCCTCCGCGCGCGCGATCGCATCGAGCGAAAGTTCGCCGACGGCGAGCGGTGTCCAGGCATCGCGCTGCCGCTCCAGCAGCACGAACTCGGCGATGCCGACGAGCGATGCGATCTTGCGCGACAGCGGCAGCGACAATGCCTTCCGCGGCTGCCGTCCGGTCAGCCGATCGAGCACCGGCAGCGCCAGCGCCCACCACACCGCAAACGCCTGGTCCGGCGCGCCGGGCAGCGCGACGACCGGTGTTGTTCCGAGCCGGCCGACCGCCGCCGTGCGGCCCGGCTGCAGGGCGATGCCATGAGCGATAACCTCGCCACGCGCAGCGAGCGCGCTCACCGCCGCATCGGTACGGCCGACGCCGCTCCCGCCGATGGTGATCAGGAGATCGCAGCCCGCATCCTCAAACGCGTCGACGATCGACTCGGCATCACGCGCCCCGGCCTCACGGCTGATAACCTCGGCGCCCGCGGAACGCGCGCTGTCCGCGACCAGGCTCGCGGTCGCCACCGCGCCCGGAATATTGACGATGTGCAATCGCGGCCGCCGCACCTTGAGATGTTCGATCCCGGCTGTGCGTGCGATCAGCAGATCACGCGGGAGCACGCGCCGGCCCGCCTCGGCAACACGACTCCCCTCGGCGATGTCCTGGCCCTTGCGCCTGACACCCTGCCCCGGGATCGCCTCGCTAAGCACCTGCGCAATCGGCCCGGCCACCTCGACCAGATCGGCATCGAGCACGCAGTCGCAGGCCGCGGGCATGGCGTCACCAGCTTCGACCCAGGCAGGCAGCATGGCTAATGGCAACGGCGAGTAGGAGGAGGCGCCGACCAGATCGTTGGCGCGCAGCGCCCAACCATCGGTGGCGGCAACATCATGCGGCGGATGCGCCGGCAACGGGGGCATCTCGGCCGCAATGCAGCGCAGCGCGTCCGCAAGCGGCAATTCGATCGGCTGCAGCGGCTCGAGCGCGCGGAATAGGGCGCTGAGCGCGGTTTGCAGCGGCGTAAGCGAAGCCGGCAGTCGCTGGGTCGTAACCATGGCCGGCCTGTCTACTGTATCAGGCGCGAAATAAACAGGTGCCGCCGAATGTTCCTGCTCCGAAAGGACGCGTTGACGCCGACCCCGAACCGGTTGCAAAAGAAACCAATTCAGCCGGGCCTACGTCCCGGAACAAGCAATAACGGCCTACGTGCCGGTCCAGGGAGAGAGACAAGAATGTTCGGTAAACCATTTTCCGTGCTCGCCACGCTGGCCGGCGCCATGTTGGCTTCAACGGCGGCACTGGCGCAAATCTCCGACGACGTCGTCAAGATCGGCGTGCTCACCGACATGAACGGGCCGGCGTCGACGCCGACGGGACAGGGCTCGGTCACGGCGGCGCAGATGGCGATCGACGATTTCGGCGGCAACGTGCTGGGCAAGCCTGTTACGGTGATCGTCGGCGACCACCAGCTCAAGGCCGATATCGGCTCCAGTATCGCGCGGCGCTGGTACGACGTCGATCAGGTGGATTTGATCGTCGACGTGCCGGTCTCCGCAGTCGGGCTCGCCGTGCAGAACGTCGCCAATGAGCGGAAGCGGCTGTTCATCACGCATTCGACCGGAGCGACCGATTTCCACGGCAAGTTCTGCTCGCCCTACGCCATGCAGTGGGTGTTCGACACCAGGGCGCTCGCAGTCGGCACCGCGCAGGAGGTGGTGAAGCGCGGCGGCGACAGCTGGTTCTTCATCACCGACGACTATGCGTTCGGACACTCGCTCGAAAAGGACGCAGCGAGCGTCGTCACCAAGACCGGCGGCAAGGTGCTGGGGTCGGTGCGGCCGCCGTTTGCGACGCCCGATCTGTCGTCCTTCGTGCTGCAGGCGCAGGCCTCGAAAGCCAAGATCATCGGGATTGCCGGCGGTCCGCCCAACAACATGAACGAGATCAAGACCGCTGGCGAGTTCGGCGTGTTCAAGGGCGGCCAGCAGATGGCGGCGCTGCTGGCGCTGATCACCGACATCCATTCGTTGGGGCTGCCGACCGCGCAGGGCCTGTTGCTGACGACGTCGTTCTACTGGGACATGGATGACAAGACCCGCGAATGGTCAAAGCGCTATTTCGCCAAGCTGGGCCGGATGCCGACGATGTGGCAGGCCGGCGTCTATTCCTCCGTGATCCATTACCTGAACGCGATCAAGGAGACCGGCACCGACGATCCCCTGAAGGTCGCGGCCAAGATGCGCGAAAAGCCGATCGAGGATTTCTTCGCCCGCAATGGCAAGCTGCGCGAGGACAACCTGATGGTCCACGACCTCTGGCTCGTGCAGGTGAAGTCGCCGGAGGAATCGAAATATCCGTGGGACTACTACAAGATCCTCACCAAGATTTCCGGCGAAGACGCGTTCGGCCCCCCGGATCCAGCGTGTGGATTGGTGAAGAAGTGAGCTGGGCGAATGGGGAGTAGCGAGTGGCGAATGGGGGAGAGCAGCGCGTGGCTATTCATTCGCTACTCGCTATTCGCGATTCGCCTCTTACTGCGCTACCCCGATTTCGCGAAAATACTTCAGCATACCCGGATGGATCAGCTCCGCATTCGGCGCCGCCGCCACGGTATTCACCGCCGTCGTCTCGCAGGCCTGCGCCAGTTTCCTGCAGAAGTCGCCCTCGATCCCGTGCAGCGTCTTCGCCAGCCGATAGGCGACCTCGTCGGGCAAGGTTTCGCGCACGAGGATGAAGCTCCACGAGCCGACGGAGGCGATCGCTTCCGTCTGCTTCGGGTAGCTGTTCGGTGGGATCGTCAGCGGCTTCAGGAAAGTGTGCTTGGCGCGGATGCGCGCGATCTCTTCCGCGCTCGGCGCGATGAAGCGCGCGCCGGTGGGACTTTCCGCCATCGCGGCAAAGCCCGGCCAGCCGACACCAGCGCCCCAGAGCGCCGCGGCGCGGCCATCCTGCACCATGGCTGGCCCGTCGCCGGCGCGATCGAGATAGATCGACTTGAAGTCCTCGTCCTGCTTCAGCCCAATGCCGTCGAGGATGTAGCGCGACAGGATCGGCAGACCCGAGCCCTTGGCGCCGAAGGCGACCGGCTGACCAACGAGGTCACGGATCGTCCGGTATGGGCTGTCGGCCCGCACCACGAACATGCCGGGGCTCGAATACATCGCAGTCAGGATCTTGAGCTTGGTCGCGGGACGGCCGATGCCCATGAAGGCTTCATAGGCGGGCTCTCCGGCCACGGTCGCGATATCGAGCTGGCCGGCTTCGAGCAGCGGGATGTTCTCGTTCGAGCCCTTGGTATTGCGCGGCTCGATCGAGAGGCTCGGATCTGCCGCATTCATGGCGTCGGCAAAGGCATTGCCATAGAGCGGGAAACCGCCGCCCGGCGTCGCCGTCCCCAGGGTGATCGTGGTTTTGGAAATGGCCTTGCCTCCCTCCTGTGCGGCCGCGCCGCCGGTGAGCAGAATAGCGGCGCAAACCATCAACGCGATTTTCATTTGGCGGCCTCCCAACATCTTCGGCGCGAGATTGATCGATCTTTATGCTGCAGAGGTTGTAGGCAAGCTTGGAATTTTATGAAAGCATGGCCGCAACGGTAACAAGAAAATGACGAGGAAACATAATGCTTCGCTTTTTGCGTGCGACGTCCCTTGGTTTGATTTGCCTCTTGAGCCTTGCCGTCCCCTCCTCCGCCGCCGACTATCCAAACCGCCCGGTGCGCTGGCTGATCGGATTTGCCGCCGGCGGGCCTGTCGACATCGTCGCCCGCATCATGAGCCAGTGGCTGTCCGATCATCTCGGCCAGCAATTCGTGGTCGAGAACCGCACCGGCTCGGGCGGCAACATCGCGGCCGCCGCCGCGATCAATTCGCCCGCGGACGGCTATACGCTGCTGTTCGTCGCGCCCAATAACGCGATCAGCACCTCGCTCTACAAGAAGCTGCCCTATGATTTCCTGCGCGACACCACCCCGGTCGCCAGCATCATGCAGCTCACCAACATGCTGGTGATCTCCAACGCGATGCCGGTGAAAACCGTCCAGGAGTTCATCGATTACTGCAAGGCCAATCCGGGCAAGGTCTCCTATGCTTCGTCGGGCAACGGCACCTCGGTGCACATGTCGGCGGAATTGTTCAAGGCGATGACCAAATGCGAGATGCAGCACGTGCCCTATCGCGGCTCGGCGATCGCCTTTCCGGATATCATCTCCAACAAGGTGCAGCTGATCTTCGACAACCTTCCGTCGGCGCTGGAGCAGGCGCGCGGCGGCAATGTCCGCGCGCTCGGCGTCACCTCGCCAAAGCGCTGGCCGAGCGTGCCCGATGTTCCCGCCATCGCTGAAACCGTACCGGGCTTCGAATCGGTCGGGTTTTACGGCATCTCGGCGCCGAAAGGCACGCCGCCGGAGGTCATCGAGATCCTCAACAAGGCGGTCGGCGAAGCGCTGAAGGACCCCAAGCTCGTCGCCCGCCTGGCCGAAGTCGGCGGCATCCCCAAACCGATGGTGCCGGCCGAATTCGGCAAGCTGGTCGCCGACGAAACCGAGAAATGGCGGAAAGTCGTGGAATTCGCCGGGGTTTCCGTGGACTAGAGCCGGCGGGATTGCCCGATCGCCCCTCACCCTGTAAACGGACCCGGCACCGTTGCCGGCCCACGGATTGTGGCGGCTCGCGGCGGGGCCTGTAGCTCAATGGTTAGAGCCGGCCGCTCATAACGGTCTGGTTGCAGGTTCGAGTCCTGCCGGGCCCACCAGTGATTACAGGCGCTTACGACGTGGCGGTTGCCTGAGGATTCGGCACCGCCACAGCTACCGCCACAGAAACAATTGCCGTTTCGTTCGCGTATTGGTCTTAAGACGGCAAGTTTGAACCAAGCAGAGCTGCGTTCCCTGGGATGAGCACACTAGGCGCGCGTCTCCGTTCCACGTCGAAGATATGCATGAGGTTGGCGCCTTTCGCGTCGTTCCGAGGCAGCTGTGTTGGAGGGAGTCCTTGGGCACGGTCCAGTTGTCCCAACTCCCCGCGAACGTCTCATCGAATTTGGTCGGAATCGAGCGAAGCAAGGCGGGAGCCGGGCGCAGTTGATAGCAAAGCCGGCATCCTCAGGGTTCGCCAATAGGGACGCGTAATCGTCCAGGCACTTACGGTAGAAATCGGCTGACGTTTCGGCTGTCAAACAAATATCGACTCGGGCTTACTGGTTGAACACTCACGGTCCATAGCATAGGCGTCGGCCTTGGCGAAATTCGCTTCATCTTCGCTCAGGTCTTTCCCCACCCACCTCCGCCGCCGCTTGCAACTCTGGCTTCTTGGCGTCGACCGTCTACCATGGGAGCCTTGCCAGCTCGCAGGCGCGTGCAACCGAGCTGACGCCGTTTTCACGGCATGAACTGTTTGCATCCGCGAATCGCGCGCCAAGTTCGGCCGGGCGTCAACAACTCACAGCTCGTGAAGAGTGTCTAGGTATTTCCGCTCATTGAAGGTGCGTTCCGACCGATAGTAGTTGTGATAGGCCTTATCATCGTCGGCAGCGAAGAACGTGTAGCGGCGCCGGGCAATCTACTTTCTGACGGTGTTCGTCACCGGCTACCTTCTGCTCTATCCGTTGCTCAGGGACAGCTACCCGTTCCAGGAGCTCCGCACCTCCTTCCGCTTCCTGTCGGATACGATCCGGATCGTTGGCAATTGCCGATCCGTCCAAGCTTCACTTCGAATTCGTCGTCGATCTCACGCATGGCCCGCATCCGACGTTTGAATGAGCCGGCGATATGTGGAGCCGACGAGCGTCCGCCAAGACGCAGACGCAATTGCGCAGGTTCGCCATTGCGTTGGGCCGAACATGGTGACAACGCGGACCCAAGCGGCGCCAAATCTTGGATGTGCAGACAACGGCTTAGGCGCTCCGTAGCGCCAGTGCTTTTATCTTGCCCTCCCGCTTAGCTGCCGTAAGCGTCGGAATCTTGCACGACTTTCCGAGAGTGCGTTGTCGTTCCATATCGGGTTCCTTGCTGCATTGGA